>NZ_JBWKUK010000009.1:193893-222111 GCF_059420805.1 Erwinia sp. GW821-FHT03D09 | reverse complement strand
GATTTTATGCACGACGCGCTGACATGTGGCCGACGTTTTCGGACTTTCAATGTTGTCGATGATTTTAACCGTGAAGCTCTGGCTATCGAAATTGACCTGAATATCCCGGCGCAGCGGGTCGTGCGGGTGCTGGACAGAATAGTAGCATGGATAAGTAACATGCGGAAAGTGGGATTACCGGGAAGGCCCGCTTAACCATACAACAGCGCCGCCAGCGCAATCAAAGCGGGAATCGACTGCACGTAGAGGATCTTCCGGCTGGCGGTGGCTGCACCGTAGATGCCGGCAATCATCACGCAGCTGAGGAAAAACAGCTTAAACTGGAATCCTCCCTCGCCAAGCCACAGCCCCCACAGCAGACCGGCGGCCAGAAAGCCGTTATACAGCCCCTGATTTGCCGCCAGCACGCGGGTGCTGCGGGCAAACTCATCACTCAGGTTAAACGCCCTGCGGCCTGTCGGGGTGTCCCACAGAAACATCTCCAGGATCAAAATATAGATATGTATTGCCGCCACGAGGGCGATAAGTGTATTGGCTAGCATGGCGAGTCCCGATCAGCGCAAAGTTAATTAAAGTATAGGCAAACCCTGATGAACGTTAGGAAAACTCGGCATTTTATGGGTTCTGGCGGAGGAAACCGCTTCTCTTTGCGCGTTGGCTAATCCGATTATTATGTTGCCAGGACATGCTGAAGACAGAAGTGGAGACGTCGCAATTATGTTGATTGCCAGAGAGAACATTTTTCTGAATAAGAATTTTAGTCGTAAAGGGGAGATATTCCGGCGATGGCGAACGTGGCGGGCTGTAGCGCATACAGTGGAAAAAGCTGCGACATCGCCAGGCCGAAAGCGGTCCCCAATACCGTTCCCGGGGCCTGCATCGGGGCGAAAATCCCGCCGGGCGCGCCGGAGGAAAAGCACAGCAGGGTGGTCAGCAGGCGCAGAACAAAAATCAGCAGCATCTGTAACGAGAACGTACCCGAGGCGACTTCTGGGATCAGCAGGTGACCGCCGCCGTCGATGGCCGGAAACAGCGGCGTCATCACTCCGCAGGCACCACCGAGGATCGCCCCGGTGACCACCACTCGCCAGATTCGGCGCTGATAAATCCGCGCATAGAGATCCTGCATCACGAAAATCAGTTTGTTAAACAGCACCCCTACCGCGCCGAACAGCACGCCAGGCAGCAGATACAGTCACAGCGTCGGCACTGGTGCATCCGTCAGCTGGCCGACATCAATAATCGGCCGACCGCCGTTAAACAGCTGGAAGACGATGCTGGCCATAATCACGCCAATCAACACCGCGTTAATCGAAATCAGGTTGTAGCGGAACTGCGGGCGCATCTCTTCCAGGATAAACAGAATACCGGCCAGCGGCACATTGACGACGGATTCGGGTTCGTGGTATGGGCAACGTTGCTGAAAGATGCCAGGAATTCCAGACCCACAGCCCGTGTGATACAAAGGTTGCGCCCCGAACTTAATCAACCCGCCGTTCCAGTGCCGCAATCGCCTCCACGCGGGTTTGATGGCGCCCCCCCTCAAACTCCGCATCCAGCCAGGCATCAACAATCATTTTTGCCAGCCCCAGCCCCACCACCCGCGAGCCGAATGCCAGCACGTTGGTGTCGTTATGCTGGCGCGACAGCCGTGCGGAGTAGGGCTCGCTGCACACCACCGCCCGAATGCCGGGGAATTTGTTGGCGGTAATCGAAATCCCCACCCCGGTACCGCAAATCAGCAGCCCGGACTGCGCCTCGCCGTCAATAATCGCCTGTGCCACGGCGCTGGCGAAGTGGGGGTAGTCGGTGCGTTCTGCGCTCCAGGTTCCCTTATCGATAACCTCAATGCCCCGGCTCTCCAGGTGGGCAATAATGTCTTCTTTCAGGATAAAGCCAACGTGATCGCAGCCAAAAACGATCTTTTTCATACCCTTCTTCCTTATGTGTTTACTTCACTGTTTGTGGTTTTTTGTGATTAATTACGTATTTCCGTGCAAAAAATGCGCAATAAAATCTCATTTCGGCTCTGTTTTACACCGACGATTCAGCCATTTCAACAGCGATATACTGAGCGGTTGGCGTTAATGTTTCCGCTATCAATACGGCGAAATTTCTAAGGTGATGAATTTTATCGGGAAGGTGTGATTACAAAAATGCATTACTTCACGAAAAATAAAACTTTATGAATTTAAAAATATTGTGAAGTTGTTAGCATATTTCAAGCCGCGACTGTGGTGTTATAGTGTCGTCATCATTCATCAGGACAGAAGAGCGCGATGAGCCAGTCTGAATTTGAAAAAGAGCTTCCCCAGGGCATTGGCCTTGCCCCCTGGCTGCGGATGAAGCAGGAAGGTATGACCGACAACGAAAGTCGTATCGTTGACTGGCTGCTGAAGCCGGGCAACCTGAGTGACGCGCCGGCGATTAAAGACGTGGCGGAGGCGCTGACGGTATCAGAAGCGATGATCGTCAAAGTGGCGAAACTGCTGGGCTTTAGCGGTTTCCGCAACCTGCGCGCGGCGCTGATCGATTACTTTTCGCAATCGGAGCAGGTGCTTCCCGCCGAGCTGGCGTTTGATGAAGCGCCGCAGGACGTGGTCAACAAGGTGTTTAACATCACCCTGCGCACCATTATGGAAGGGCAGTCGATCGTCAACGTGGATGAAATCCACCGTGCGGCACGCTTCTTCTATCAGGCGAAGCAGCGCGATTTGTACGGTGTTGGCGGGTCGAATGCCATCTGCGCCGATATTCAGCACAAGTTTTTGCGCATCGGCGTGCGCTGCCAGGCCTATCAGGACGCGCACATTATGATGATGTCCGCCTCGCTGCTGAAAGAGGGCGACGTGGTGCTGGTGGTTTCCCACTCCGGGCGCACCAACGATTTGAAATCTGCCGTGGAGCTGGCAAAAAAGAACGGGGCGAAAATCATCTGCATTACGCACAGCTATCATTCCCCGATCGCTAAGCTGGCGGATTATATTATTTGTTCACCCGCACCGGAAACGCCGCTATTAGGGCGCAACGCGTCCGCGCGGATATTACAGCTTACTTTACTGGATGCGTTATTTGTTTCCGTGGCGCAGCAGAATATTGAACAGGCAACATTGAATATGCAAAAAACCGGCGCAATTGTGGATTTCTTTTCCCCCGGCGCGCTGAAGTAATGATATAAGCCCGTTCCGCAAAGGAACGGGCAACCCGTACCCCCTACAATGAGACTCTTTCCATGAATAAATATCTGAAATTGTTCAGCGGCTGCGCTATGGGCTTAATGTTATCCGCTAATGTATTTGCCGCCGCGGACTATGCGGTCATATTAAAAACATTATCGAATCCATTCTGGGTGGATATGAAAAAAGGCATTGAGGAGGAAGCAAAAACGCTGGGCGTTAGCGTGGATATTTTTGCTTCGGCCTCGGAAGGGGATTTCCAGTCGCAGCTCCAGCTGTTTGAAGATTTGAGTAATAAAAAATATAAGGGCATTGCCTTTGCGCCGCTCTCTTCGGTGAATCTGGTGATGCCCGTGGCCCGTGCCTGGCAGAAAGGGATTTATCTGGTGAATATCGATGAAAAAATCGATATGGATAACCTGAAAAAAGCGGGTGGCAACGTGGAAGGCTTTGTTACCACCGACAATACGGCGGTGGGTGCCAAAGGGGCTGCCTTTATTATTGATAAGCTTGGTGCAGAAGGCGGTGGGGTGGCGATCATTGAAGGCAAGGCGGGTAACGCCTCCGGCGAGTCGCGCCGTAGTGGAGCCACCGATGCGTTCAAAAAAGCTCCACAGATCAAGCTGGTTGCCAGTCAGCCCGCCGACTGGGACCGCATTAAGGCACTGGATGTGGCGACTAACGTATTGCAGCGTAACCCTAACCTGAAAGCGTTCTACTGTGCTAACGATACCATGGCGATGGGCGTGGCCCAGGCGGTGGCGAATGCGGGTAAAACCGGCAAGGTGCTGGTGGTGGGCACAGACGGCATCCCGGAAGCGCGCAAAATGGTGGAGGCCGGGTTAATGACGGCAACCGTGGCGCAGAACCCGGCGGATATTGGCGCAACCGGGCTGAAGCTGATGGTGGATGCCGCCAAATCCGGCAAGGTGATAGCGCTGGATAAAACCCCGGAATTTAAGCTGGTGGACTCTGTTCTGGTAACGAAATAATCGCTATTAAATAAAAGGTCAGTGCGATGGTTACGCCATATATATCGATGGCGGGGATCGGCAAATCCTTTGGTCCGGTCCACGCTTTAAAGTCCGTTGATTTAACGATATTTCCCTATGAAATTCATGCGCTGTTAGGGGAAAACGGCGCAGGAAAATCCACGCTGATGAAAGTGCTGTCGGGAATTCATGCACCGACAAAAGGCACGATTACGATTAACGAAATAGCTTACGACAAGCTCGATCATAAAATGGCGGCGAAACTGGGTATCGGTATTATTTACCAGGAGCTGAGCGTTATTGATGAATTAACCGTGCTGGAAAATCTCTATATAGGTCGCCACCTGACCAAAAAGGTGTGCGGCGTAAATATTGTAGACTGGAAAGAGATGCGTATTCGTGCGGCGATGATGCTATTACGCATTGGCTTAAAAGTCGATTTAGAAGAGAAAGTGGCGAATTTATCCATCAGCCATAAGCAGATGCTGGAAATTGCCAAAACTTTAATGCTCGATGCCAAAGTGATCATTATGGATGAACCCACCTCGTCATTGACCAATAAAGAGGTGGATTACCTGTTCCTGATTATGAATCAGCTGCGCAAAGAGGGCACGGCGATCGTTTATATCTCCCACAAGCTGGCGGAAATCCGGCGGATTTGCGACCGCTACACGGTGATGAAAGACGGCAGTAGCGTCTGCTCCGGCCGGGTTAGCGAGGTCAGCAACGACGACATCGTGCATCTGATGGTGGGGCGGGAGCTGCAAAACCGCTTTAACCGCATGAGAGAGAGCACCGGCAACATCGAGCGGGACACGGTGTTCGAGGTAAAAAACGTCACCAGCCGCGACCGCAAGAAGGTGCGGGATATCTCCTTTAGCGTTAGCCGCGGTGAAATCCTCGGCTTCGCCGGGCTGGTGGGGTCCGGACGCACCGAGCTGATGGACTGCCTGTTCGGCGTGGATAAGCGCAGCAGCGGCGAAATTCGTCTGAACGGCAAAGACATTTCGCCGCGTTCCCCACTGGACGCGGTGAAAAAAGGTATGGCCTACATCACCGAGAGCCGCAGGGAAAACGGCTTTTTCCCGAACTTCTCCATCGCGCAAAACATGGCTGTCAGCCGCAGCCTGAAGTCCGGCGGCTATAAAGGAGCGATGGGGCTGTTTCGTGAAGCGGAGGAGCGCCAAACTGCCGAAGCGCAGCGCCAGCTGCTGGCGCTGAAATGCCACTCGGTGGCGCAGAACATCACCGAGCTTTCCGGCGGAAACCAGCAGAAGGTGCTGATCTCCAAGTGGCTGTGCTGCCAGCCCGAGGTGATCATTTTTGACGAGCCCACGCGCGGCATTGATGTCGGCGCTAAGGCAGAAATCTACAAGGTGATGCGCGGGCTGGCCGACGAAGGCAAGGTCATCCTGATGGTGTCATCCGAGCTTCCTGAAATTATCGCCGTCTGCGACCGCATCGCCGTGTTCTGCGAAGGGCGGCTGACGCAAATTCTGACCAATCGCGACAACCTGAGCGAAGAGGAGATTATGGCATGGGCACTACCACAAGAGTGAAGGGCGATCTGGCAGAGAAAAAGCCGTTCAACTTCGCGCAGTTCTGGGACAAATACGGCACCTTCTTTATTCTGGCGATTATCGTTGCCATTTTTGGCACGCTGTCGTCGGAATATTTCCTCACTGCCAACAACATCACGCAGATCTTCGTGCAGAGTTCGGTGACGGTGCTGATTGGCATGGGCGAGTTCTTTGCTATCCTGGTGGCGGGAATCGATCTCTCGGTCGGTGCCATCCTGGCGCTTTCCGGCATGGTCACCGCCAAGCTGATGCTGGCGGGTGTTGATCCGGTGCTGGCGGCGCTGATCGGCGGCGTGCTGGTCGGCGGCGCGCTGGGGGCAATCAACGGCTGCCTGGTCAACTGGACGGGGCTGCATCCGTTTATCATTACGCTCGGCACCAACGCCATCTTCCGTGGTATCACGCTGGTGATTTCCGACGCCAACTCGGTTTATGGCTTCTCTTTCGACTTCGTTAACTTCTTTGCTGCCAGCGTGCTGGGCATTCCCGTGCCGGTGATCTTCTCGCTGATTGTTGCCGTGCTGCTGTGGTTCCTGACCACGCGGATGCGGCTGGGGCGCAATATCTATGCCCTCGGCGGCAACAAAAACTCGGCGTTTTACTCCGGCATCGACGTCAAATTTCACATGCTGGTGGTGTTTATTATCTCCGGCGTCTGCGCCGGGCTGGCAGGTGTCGTCTCAACCGCCCGTCTGGGTGCCGCCGAACCGCTGGCCGGAATGGGATTTGAAACCTACGCGATTGCCAGCGCCATTATCGGCGGCACCAGCTTCTTCGGCGGCAAGGGGCGCATTTTTTCCGTAGTTATCGGCGGCCTGATCATCGGCACCATTAACAACGGCCTCAACATCCTGCAGGTACAAACCTATTACCAACTGGTGGTGATGGGCGGGCTGATCATTGCCGCCGTTGCCCTCGACAGACTGATTAGCAAGTAAGGAACGATCGATGAAAATATCTCCCTCCCTGATGTGTATGGACCTGCTGAAATTTAAAGAGCAGATCGAGTTTATTGACCAGCACGCCGACTACTTTCATATCGACATTATGGACGGCCATTTTGTGCCGAACCTGACGCTGTCGCCGTTCTTTGTTGCTCAGGTCAAAAAACTGGCGACCAGGCCGCTGGACTGCCACCTGATGGTTACTCGCCCGCAGGACTACATCAGCCAGCTGGCGCAGGCGGGCGCGGACTTTATCACCCTGCACCCGGAAACGCTGAACGGCCAGGCGTTCCGTTTGATCGATGAAGTTCGCCGTTTGGGAATGAAGGTGGGGCTGATCCTCAACCCGGAAACGCCGGTTGAGGCGATGAAATACTATCTGCACAAGGCCGATAAGATCACCGTGATGACCGTCGATCCGGGCTTTGCCGGCCAGCCGTTTATCCCGGAAATGCTGGAGAAAATCACCGAGCTGAAAAACTTACGCGAGCGGGAAGGGCTGCACTATGAAATTGAAATCGACGGCTCCTGCAACCAGAACACCTACAGGAAGTTGATGGCGGCGGGTGCCGATGTGTTTATCGTTGGCAGCTCCGGCCTGTTCAACAACGCGGAAAATATCGACGACGCCTGGCTACGGATGGCCAGCCAGATCCTGGCGGCGAAAAAAGAGGTGAAGCCCCATGCATATACGGCCTGATGTGGTCGCCGGTGTGGATATGGGGGCCACCCATATCCGCTTCTGCCTGATGGCGACCGACGGTGGGATACTGCACTGCGAAAAGCGGCATACGGCGGAGGTGATTGCCTCAGGCGTGGTAGCGGGAGTGACCGAATTTCTCCAGCGCCAGCTCGCTACGCTGGAGGCGCGCTGCTGCGGCCTGGTGATGGGATTCCCGGCGCTGGTGGGCAAAGATAAGCGCACCATTATCTCCACGCCTAATCTGCCGCTGGCCGCAGACGAACTGCTTAATCTGGCCGAAAAGCTGGAGGTAAAGCTGGGCTGTCCGGTGGAGTTTGCCCGCGATGTGAACCTGCAACTCTCTTTTGACGTGGCGCAAAACGGCCTGACGCAGCAGCAGGTGCTGGCGGCCTACCTCGGCACCGGCATGGGTTTTGCCATCTGGCTGAATGGCGCACCCTGCACCGGCGCGCACGGCGTCGCGGGGGAGCTGGGGCATATTCCGCAAGGGGATATGGCGCTGCGCTGCGCATGCGGTAATCCGGGCTGCCTGGAAACCGTCTGTTCCGGTATCGCGCTGAAGCACTGGTATGAACGAGAGCCGCGCGATTACGCCATCGGCGAGATTTTTTTCCGCGCCGAGGACGACCCCTTTGTGCAGCAGCTGATTACCCACGCGGCGCGGGCGATAGCCACCGGCATCAACCTGTTCGATCCAGACGCGGTGATTCTCGGCGGCGGGGTGATGGATATGGTGAATTTTCCCCGGCTGGCGCTGATTGAACGGATAAAGCAGCACCTGCGCCGCCCGCTGCCGTACCAGGCGGTACAGTTTATCTCCGCGTCATCCTCGGACTTCAACGGCGCGCAGGGTGCGGCCACCCTGGCCCGGGGGCGTTTTATTCCGCAGGTGTGCGGTGAGGCGGTACATGGCTGAGGCAGGAAAGCGCAGGATGATCGCCCGCCGGTTCCGCCGTGCCGGAGGGGAATAATCGCTGGCGCAGCGTCGGCACCGAGCGTTCGGGATTAATGATGCCGCGCTCAACCAACACCGGTACCACCCAGCGGGCGAAATCGCGCAGGCTGTCCGGCGACAGCCACTGCGCCAGATTGATACCGTCGGTATCACTTTCCGCTAGCCAGGCGGTGAGCTGGTCGGCGATCTCTTCGCCGCTGCCAATCATAATGCTCTGTCGCCCCATTTTTCCGGGTGGGTCAAACACTTCGCGCAGCGTTTTACGCGGCTGGCCGGGTTCACCGGTAACCATCTTCAGCAGGGAACGGTTCGAGTTTGTGAGCTGCCAGTCCAGCGGTGAATCCAGATCGTGCCCCGCGAGATCCACACCGGTGCTGGCGGAATAATGAATCAGGGCACCTTCAACATCGTAGTATTCATGCAGCTCGGCAAAGCGCTGCCGCGCAAGCTCCGGTGTCTCTGCCGTTATCACCGTCACCGCACTGACAAACTTAATCGCCTCGGCCGAGCGCCCCTGAGCGATGGCGCTATTTTTCACCGCCGTCACCTGGGCCTTCACCGCCGCGGCGTCCAGACCGGCAACGAACACCACCTCGGCATGTTTGCCAGCAAATTCAACGCCGCGCGGTGAGCCCCTGGCCTGGAACAGCACCGGCGTTCGCTGAGGGCTGGGCTCAGACAGATGGGCATCGGGCACATTAAACCAGCGGCCTTTGTGCTGCACGCCATGTACCTTCTGCGGATCGGTATAAACCCCCGCTTGCTTGTCCCGCCGCACGGCGTCGCGCTGCCAGGAGTGCTGCCACAGCTTGTAGCACACGCTGAGAAACTCGTCGGCGCGCTCATAGCGTTCATCATGATCGATTTGCTGCGTCAGGCCCAGATTGCGGGCGGCGCTCTCAAGCTGCGATGTCACCACGTTCCACGCAATACGTCCCTTACTCAGGTGCTCCAGCGTGGTGAACTTGCGCGCCAGCAGCTTCGCCAGCTCAACCCAGCATTCCGTATCGGTATAGCGCCAGCCCTGCTCATCGGGGTGCCGCCACATGCCGTAGTTGAGATGGGATACCGCCGCCATGGTGAATGCGCTCAGAATAAACTCTTTTTTTGCCGTCATTTTCCCAATCCAGAAAACCTGATTACCGGCACAATAAAATAAATGATCCCTGGGAGGTAATTAACAAATCTGGTTATAGAAAGCTGATTTTCAGAAATCCAATAAACGACATAGCAAATGAGTTATTCATATTTCACGGCCATGATGCACATGTTAGGTTAATCATAATTACATAAAAAATAATTTATCCAATTTTAATAAAATGTGTCGACATTTTATTCGGGGGATCGCCATGCAAAAAAATCAACGCGGAAGCGCGATGGGTATTTCGCGCCGTCAGCTATTAAAACTCTCAGCCCTCTCAACCACCGCGCTGCTGGGCTTCGGCGGCACGCTACCGGTGTTTGCGGAAGAGGCGGAACAGTCACGCTACGGTAAGACATTAGTCATTGGCCAGGCGCTTGAGCCAACCATTTACGATCCCAATCGTCAATATTCCTATGAAACTTACCGCGTAGATAAACATATTTATGAGTCTTTAGTGGCGGAAGATCTTTATGTTCCGGCAGTAAAAGGCACGCCGCCGATTATTCCGGCGCTGGCGACTCACTGGGAAATCAGCGACGATGCCAGGGTATTTACTTTCCATTTGCGCAGCGGCGTAAAATTCCATGACGACACGCCGTTTGATGCGGAAGCAGTCAGATTTAACGTGCGCCGCTTTACCGATCCCCAGTTTGAATATTTCGATGCGCGCTCTCAGGCGGCGATGGCGCAGGTCTACAAAGATCTGGCCAAAATAGAGGTTATCGATCCGCTGACCGTCGCCTATCACTTTAACAAACCGTTCCCGGACTTTATCCGCTTTCTGCCGCAGGGCAACTGGGTATCCGGCATTTTCAGCCCGGCAGCACTGAAAAAATGGGGCCAGGACGGCCTGGCAGAACACCCGACCGGCACCGGGCCATATCGTTTTGTACTGCGCGTGCGCAACGACCGCACCGAGCTGGTTCGTCACGACGGCTGGTGGGGTAAAAAACCGTATATGGAGCGGCTGATTTTCCGACCGATCCTCGACGGCAGCACCGGCGTCAGCGCGCTACAGTCCGGGCAGGTGGATATTCTCTCGCGCACGCCAACCGATGCCGTCGATCTGCTGGAGCAGAGCGGCTACACGGTGCACGACAGCGTGGAGGCCAACCAGCTGTTCCTCGGCTGGAACTTTGCTAACCCGTTCACCAGCAAACTGGCAGTGCGCCAGGCGGTAATCAAAGCCATCAATCGCGAAGAACTGGTGAAATCGCTGCTCAACGGCCACGCGGTGGCCAGCTATAACATCCTGAATAAATCCAACGAGGCCTGGCTCGCCAGCCAGAGGGATTACGAATACGACCCGGAAGGGGCGAAAAAGCTGCTGGCGGATGCCGGATTTAAGCCGGGCGAAGTCACGTTCACCATCATTACCTACGATCAGAATCAGTCGGTGATTGAGTGGATCCAGCGCGATCTGGCTAAGGTGGGGATCGCCGTCAAGGTGGTATCGCAGGAGTGGATCACCTACAGCTCGCTCCTCGCAAACCTCGCGGAAGATACTGGGCTGTTCACCATGGAGTGGGGCCTGATTACCCCGCAGTGGCTGAACGTGGCGTGGAAGAACTACGTGGTCAGCCGTGGCAAGGGGGGCAAGGTGATTACCGGCGTGGCCGAGCTGATTGAACAAGCTTCCACCACCGCCGATCGGCAGCAGGCACTGGCGCTGTGGCATCAGGTCAACCAACAGTTCCAGCAGCAGGCGGCGTTTATCCCGCTGCTGGAGCTGAACCGGGTGTTTACCAGTTCACCCGCAGTACAGGGCTTTAACGTGCCCGCGCAGAACTTTTATGACCTTACCCGCGTGTGGTTGAAGGCATGATCCGCACCGTTGGGCTGCGTTTGCTTCAGGCCGTGCCGCTGCTGTTTTTGATTTCGCTGCTGGTATTTCTGATTGCCAAGCTGGCACCGGGCGATCCCATCAGCAATGCGCTGGCGGGCCAGCTGTCGAATGACGCCATCGAGCAAATACGCCGGGTTTACGGGCTGGATAAGCCCGCCGCCGTACAGTACCTGCTGTGGCTAAAAAATTTGTTGAGCGGCGACTGGGGCATCTCGCTGACCATGCGCACGCCGGTGATTGAGGTACTGAGCAGCGCCTTTGCCAACACGGCTATTCTCACGCTGGCTGCGGTACTGCTGTGCCTGATCCCGGGTGTGTTGATCGGCGTGGTATGTGGGCTGTGGCAGGGCACCCGCCGCGACAGGCTGGTGATGTTTGTCGTGCAGCTGGCGCATAACATCCCGGTATTCTGGCTGGCGGTGTTCTTTATCTGGTTTTTTGCGGTCAAGCTGCGCTGGTTCCCCGTTTCCGGCATGTACGACATGCGCGGGGACCACGGCTTTGCCGATCTGTTACATCACCTGTTCTTGCCTGCGCTGTCGACGGCGCTGATCTCCATGCTGATCCTCGCGCGGCAAATCCGCAACAGCGTCATCGCGATTATGGACGCCGACTATATTCGTACCTATCGCGCGCTGGGCTACTCGCGCACGGTGCTGCTATGGCGGCATCTGGGGCGCAACCTGCTGGCCCCGATCGTTAGCATTACCGGCCTGCAAATTGGTTACCTGCTCAGCGGGGTGATCTTTATTGAGAAAATCTTCGCCTGGCCGGGTATCGGTACTCAGTTGTATAACGCGGCGGCAGGCCAGGATTATCCGACCATCCAGACCGGTGTGATGCTGGTGGCGGTCTGCTTCTTCGGGGTTAATTTGCTCAGCGACCTGCTGCAGGACTGGCTGGACCCACGCCACCGGGAGGTCCTGTGATGCGCCGCTCGTTCATTTTTCTTCACCATCTGGCGCAGCACCGGCTGGCGCTAACCGGCCTGCTGCTGCTGGTGGGTATCGCGCTGGTGACGCTGCTGGCACCGTGGATTGCCCCCTACGATCCGCTCCAGTCGTTTGATGGCTTACGCCTGAAGCCGCCGGGAACGCCCGGTCATCTGCTTGGGCTGGATAACCAGGGCCGCGATATACTCAGCCGCCTGATTTGGGGCGGCCGCAGTTCTCTGGGCGCGTCGGTGCTGCCGGTGATCTTTGCCGCGTTGGTCAGCCTCATCCTCGGCATGCTGGCGGGCTGGCGGGCCAACGCGTTCTCTGAGCTGATTATGCGCGGCATGGATATGCTGTTTGCCTTCCCGATGGTGCTGCTGGCGATTGGCCTGTCTGCCGTGCTCGGCAGCGGCTATCTCACCGTCACCATTACGCTGGTGTGCAGCGTTATTCCCTATCTGACCCGGGTGGTCTACCGCGATACCCGCGCGGAAAGCGCCAAAGAGTATGTTGAGGCGTTGCGCGCGCAGGGGGCCAGCACCGCAGATATTTTGCTGCGTGAGCTGTTGCCCAACGTCGCCACGCCGCTGCTGGTATACACCACCTCGCTGCTCGGCGGCATGGTGGTGTTCCTCGCTGGTCTGAGCTTCCTCGGGCTGGGCATTCAGCCGCCGCAGGCCGACTGGGGCAGAATGGTCAGCGAAGGCACCCAGATGATGATCCTCGGCGCACCGCACCTTGCCACGGCACCGGCCATTGCCATTGTCGTGGTGTCGCTGGCCTTTAACTGGCTGGGAGATGGCCTGCGCGATCTCCTTGACCCGTGGCGCTAAGGAATCGAAATGAGCCTGCTGAATATCTCCCAACTTCACGTACGTTTTGACGGGCAGCCCGCTGCCGCCGTTGCCGATCTCTCGCTGCATATTGCGCAGGGAGAGGCGCTGGCGCTGGCCGGGGAATCCGGCTCCGGTAAAAGCGTTACCGCGGCGGCAATCCTCGGGCTGCTGCCGCCAAAGGCTACCGTCAGCGGCGAAATTCGCTTTGACGGCGAGCCGCTGCTGCGCCAGTCGGACCGCGCCCTTAACCGCCTGCGCGGGCATGATATCGCCATGGTGTTTCAGAATTCTCTCTCCACGCTCGATCCCTCCTGGCAGATAGGCCGACAGCTGCAGCAGAACCTGCGCAGGCTGCATCCTCAACTGAACGGGCGGTCGCTGCGTAAAGAAGCGCTTGCCTGGCTGGAGAAAATGCATATTCGCCAGCCGGAGCAGGTGATGCGCTTCTATCCACATCAGCTCAGCGGCGGTATGCGGCAGCGTATTCTGATTGCGCTGGCGGCCATGTGCCGCCCCCGGCTGCTGATTGCCGACGAACCGACCACCGCCCTCGATCCCAGCGTGCAGCGTGAGGTCTTACAGCTGCTCAAAACCCTCTGCCAGCAGGAAAACATGGCCATGCTGCTGATTACTCACGATTTCGGCGTGGTGGCAGAGCTGAGCGATCGGGTGGCGGTGATGCAGCAGGGTTCGATAGTTGAAACCGGAGCCACGACCGAGGTGATCGCGCAGCCACAGCATCCGTATACCCGGGCTTTACTGGCGGCAATCCCACGCCCCGATCTTTCCGAAGTTCAGGCCCATCCTCAGGCGGCAACGCTGCTGGAAGGTCGCCAGCTAAGCCGCAGCTTTTGGCATCGCGGCAGTGAAGGTTGGTGGCCGAAGAAGCATCCGGTGACCGCCGTTGATCGTGTCAGCCTCACCGTTTGCGAAGGTGAAATCGTTGGCATTATCGGCGAATCCGGTTCGGGAAAATCCACCCTCGCGCGACTGCTGGCGCAGCTCGAACGGCCCGACGAGGGGGAGGTACTTTTTGCCGGCCAGCGGGCCGATGGCAATTCGCAGAGCCTGAAAGCCTTTCGCCAGCAGCTACAGTGCGTGTTTCAGGACAGCCTGTCGTCGTTTAACCCGCGCCTGAGGCTGCAGGAACAGCTCATCCGCCCGCAGCTGCGGCTGGGCAGTGCGAGCGGTCGGGCAGAAGCCGCCGAACGTGCGCGGCAGATGTTTGCCGAAGTGGGGTTGAGCGATGCGCTGCTCCAGCGTTTTCCGCACGAGCTTTCCGGCGGCCAGCGGCAGCGGGCGAATATTGCCCGTGCGCTGGTGGTGGATCCCCGTTTTCTGATCCTCGACGAGCCGACCTCGGCACTGGATCTCTCCGTGCAGGATCAGGTGCTGCGCCTGCTTGAACGCCTGCACCAGCGGCACGCGATTTCCTTCCTGCTAATCAGCCATAACCTGGCCGTGGTGGCGCAGTTCTGTCACCGCATTCTGGTGATGGACGGCGGCAGCATCGTTGACGATTTTCCACGCCATCGGCTTTACGACAAGCAGCGCCATCCGGTGACCCGGCGGCTGCTGGCGGCCAATTACCTGACCCCGGGCGAAACAGACCGCAGCGAAAACCTGGCGGAAAAACGCCGGGCCTGAGCCTGCACCAGATAACTATTTCAGAGAGATAACCATGACAACCGAGAATACGACTAAAAAGCCGCTGATCTTCAATGGCTTTATCATGAACGTGGTAGGGCATGTTTCCGCCGGTCTGTGGCAGCATCCGGACGACCGCGCCAGTGAATACACTTCGCTGGACTACTGGCTACATATCGCCCGCCTGCTGGATGAGGCCGGTTTTGATGCGATGTTTATCGCTGATGCGCTCGGTCAGCTGGACGTCTACCAGGGCAAAGCCGATGCGGCACTGCGCACCGCCGCGCAGATGCCGGTGAACGATCCTCTGCTGCTGGTTTCGGCGATGGCGGCGGCCACGCGCCAGCTCGGCTTTGGCATCACGGTGTCCACTACCTACGAACACCCTTATCTTCTGGCGCGTAAGTTCACTACGCTCGATCACCTGACCAAAGGCCGCGTGGCGTGGAATGTGGTGACGTCGGTACTCGAATCCGCCGCCCGTAACCTCGGTCTTGAGCGGCAGATGGATCACGACGAACGCTACGAGCGCGCGCAGGAATTCCTCGAAGTCACCTACAAACTGTGGGAAGGCTCGTGGGAAGAGGATGCGGTTCGCCGTGACAAGCAGGCGGGCGTCTACACCGATCCGGGCAAAGTCCATCCGATTCGCCATCAGGGCCGCTGGTTCAGCGTGCCGGATGCCCATCTGTCCGAGCCCAGCCCGCAGCGCACGCCTGTGTTGTTCCAGGCAGGCACGTCAGATCGCGGCAGGCTGTTCGCCGCGCAGAATGCAGAAGTCGTGTTCCTTGGCGGCACCACAGCGCAGTCGATTCGCAACAACATTGAGCGCATTCGTCAGCTGGCCCGCGAGCAGGGCCGTGCCGACGAGGCGATCCGCTTTATCACCGCCATCAGCGTGGTGGTGGATGAAACGGACGATCTGGCGCATGCCAAATTCCAGGACTACCTCAGCTACACCAGCCAGGAAGCGGCGCTGGCACTATTTTCCGCCTGGACCGGCGTTGACTGGTCGGAATGGGCGCCAGACGAACAGCTAACCTGGATCGAAACCAATGCCAGCCGCTCGGCGCTGGCAGGACTTACCCGCATCGATGCGGAAAGACAGTGGACCGTCGGCGATATCAGTAATTACATCGGCGTTGGTGGTATCCATCCCACTCTGGTTGGCGGGCCGCAGACCATCGCCGATGCCCTGGAAAAGCTGGCCGACGAGTCGGGCGTTGACGGCTTTAACCTTGCTTATGCCATCAGCCCCGGCAGTTTTGAAGATTTTGCCCGTTGGGTGGTGCCCGAACTGCAAAAACGCGGGCGCATTCGCCAGCCCGGCGGTGACGTCTTGACGCTGCGCGAGCGGCTACAGGGTAGAGGCCAGCGCCAGCTGCGCAGCGACCATCCCGGCACGCGCTTTCGCGACAACCTGAACCGCTATCCGGAGAGTGAGCAGTGAGCATTCATCTGCACTGGTATCTGCCGACCAACGGCGACAGCCGCAACATCGTCGGCGCGGGGGATGATTCGCAGCACATCAGCGGGATCGGCAAAAACTACCGCGACGCCTCCCTGCCTTATCTGATTGATATTGCCCGCAGCGCCGACCGACTGGGGTTTGAAGCGGTGCTGACGCCAACCGGCAGCTGGTGCGAAGACGCCTGGCTCAGCACCATGGCCATCAGCCAGCATACCGAACGGCTGAAGTTTATCGTCGCCTTTCGCCCCGGTTTTATCTCGCCGACGCTGGCCGCGCATCAGGCCGCCAGCTTCCAGCGCCTGTCGCAGGGCCGCCTGATTATCAACGTAGTGACCGGCGGCGATCCGGTGGAGCAGCGCCGCTACGGCGACACGCTGGATCACCAGCAGCGCTATCAGCGCAGCGGTGAATTTATTGCCGCCTTTAAAGGCGTCAGCGCCGCGCGGTCGAATGGCGAGCCGTTTGATTTCCACGGTGAACACTACCGGCTGGAGCAGGCGGCGCTGCTGCCGTCCGACTGGCCAACGCCCGCGGTGTTCTTTGGCGGTGCCAGCGACGTGGCGCAGCAGGTGGCTGCGGCACACGCCGATACCTGGCTGACGTGGGGCGAACCGCCGGAAAGCGTCAGGTCGCGTCTGGAGCAGGTTCGCGCCGCGGCGGCTATTCAGGGGCGCACGCTGAGCTACGGCATCCGCTTTCACGTCATTAGCCGCGATACCGAAGACGAAGCCTGGCAGGAGGCAGCTCGCCTGCTGCGCGATGTAGAAGCCGACAATATCACCCCCGAAAACGTTCGCCTGCTGGAGATTGCGCCGCAGATCTGGAGCGGCTACGGCCTGGTGCGCGGTGGCGTGGGTACCGCCATCGTCGGCAGCCATCAACAGGTGGCGGACAAAATTAAAGAGTTTCATGCGCTGGGCATCGACCATTTCATCCTGTCCGGTCAGCCTCATCTGGAGGAAGCCTGGCACTTTGCCGAAGGCGCTGGCGCGCTGCTGCGCCGTGAAAGCCTGGTCGTTTGATGACCGTTAAAACACTACGAGGAAATCCATGAGTCACGCACCCGATATTTATGCCGGTTTAAACCATCAAGAATTTGCGCAGTGGAAACAGAAGGCCCGACAGGTTGCCGAACGTTTACAGCACACCCTGCTGGAGCGCGATCGCGCTAATAAAGATCCTCATGAAGAGATTGACTGGCTACGTCAGAGCGGCCTGCTGAGCCTGGCCGTGCCGAAATCCCTCGGCGGCGGCGGTGCGGATCTGGTTCAGGCGCTGGAAATCAGCCGTATTATCTCGGCGGCAGACGGCTCCCTCGGCCAGCTGATCGCTTATCACTATTCCAACGGCGTCTGGAGCTATGTGCTCGGCAACCGCGAGCAGTGGGAATTCATTGCCCGGGGCATCGTTAACGAAGGGTGGTTCCAGTCCAGCATCAGTAACGCCCGTGACCCGCGCCTGAAACTGGAGTGGGAAGGGGAGGATCTGTACGTCAGCGGCCGCCGCACCTTCGCCACCGGCGCGTCGGTATCGCAGGTCACCACCATCGCGGTGTGGGTGGGTGATGAGCAGGTGCAGTATCAGGTGAAAACCGACCGGCCCGGCATTCGTTTTAACGACGACTGGGACAATCTGGGCCAGCGCCTCACTGCCAGCGGCACGCTGGAGTTCGACCGCGTGAAGCTGACACCGGCCGACAGACTGACCGGGCTGGCGGAACATCCAGATAGTGCTCGCCTGCGTAACGCGCTGCGCCTGCAGTTCAGCCAGGTGATCTTCGTGCATTTTTATCTGGGGATTGCCGAAGGTGCGTTACAGCAGGCGGCCAGCTATTTTCGCGAGAACGTTCGCGCCTGGCCGGAATCCGGCGTTGAACAGGCGGTGGATGACCCGTATCACCGCCTGAAGGCCGGGGAACTCTCGTCCGAACTGGCGGCCGGAATTGCGCTGGCGGAAAAAACGGCCCGGGCTTTCCAGGAGGCCTTCCACCAGGGCAATGCGCTGACGGAGCAAACCTTTGGCGAGCTGGCGATCCTCAC
Source organism: Erwinia sp. GW821-FHT03D09 (assembly GCF_059420805.1). Lineage (NCBI taxonomy): Bacteria > Pseudomonadati > Pseudomonadota > Gammaproteobacteria > Enterobacterales > Erwiniaceae > Erwinia > Erwinia sp. GW821-FHT03D09. The sequence continues at coordinate 203,843 of NZ_JBWKUK010000009.1, read as the reverse complement.
CGACCAGGCCAAGGTTATCGCCAACAACGTCGCCTTAAAAATCAGCCACGAGATCTTCGAACTGACCGGCGGCCGCTCAACCGGCAACCGCTTCGGTCTGGATGTTTACTGGCGTAACGTCCGCACGCACACGCTGCACGATCCTGTCACCTATCGTACGCGTGAAGTCGGTGACTACGTGCTAAGCGGTAAGCTGCCGAAGCCTTCCCTGCATAAGCCACCCAAGGCCTGAATGGAGCGACGATGACCGAAATCCGTGTGATTCACGATGCAGAAACCCTGGAGCGTGCCGCCGCGGTGTTCCGTCAGGCGATGTTTGGCCTGCCGGACGCGGTGATGCCGGAAGAAAACTGGGCGGAGAAATTCGTCGAACCGGGCCGGGTTTACGGTGCCTGGCTTGACGGCAGCCTGGCCGGTACCGTCAACAGCTTTCGCGGTGAGATAACGCTGCCGGGCGGCAGGCGCGTGCCGCATGCGGCTGTGACCCATGTTGGCGTACTGCCCCACTTTGCCCGCCGTGGCGTGCTGCGCGGGCTGTTCAGCCGGCAGCTACAGGATCTGTATCAGCAGGGTACGGTGATTGCCACGCTGCGTGCGTCGCAGGGGACGATTTACCGCCGCTTCGGCTACGGCATTGCCTCGTGGGCGGAGAGCTGGCTGATCGACAAAAACGCGCTGCCCCCGCAGCCGAAACCGCAGTACGAAGTACTCGCCGTTCCGGCGGAGCTGGCCTGGCCGCAGCTGCGGGCGGTGGCATCGCGCTATCCGCTCGGCCGCCCCGGCTACCTGACGCGCTGGGATGCCTGGTGGGAAATGCAGGCGTTTATTCTGTCGAAAAGCACCCCGAATCACTATGTGGCGCTGGTGCTGGTGGACGGTGAAGCACAGGCGTTTGCTCGCTATCACGCGCAGCCCAATGATGGCTGGCTCTACAGCCGGGAGCGCACGCTGGTGGTCGACGATTTGCATGCTGCACACCCGGGTCATCAGCGGGCACTGTTGCAGCATCTACTGGGGCTGGATGTGACGCAGCGGGTGAGGCTGACCAGCGTGCCGCAGGACGATCCGCTGGTGCTGTGGCTGGATAACGTCCGTGCCGCACAGATTCAGGCGAGAAATGATGAAAGCTGGCTGCGCATTATCAACGTCGAACAGGCACTCAATCACCGCCGCTTTAACGGCGGCGAAGCGGTGCGGGTTCAGGTCATCGACGATCTCCTGCCGGAAAATAACGGCGTGTGGCAAATCAGCGCAGACGGAGCCAGACGCAGCGATCGTCAGCCCGATATCACACTCTCGATAGCCGATCTCGGGGCGCTGCTACTGGGCGGAACCCAGGCCTGGCAGCTGGCATGGAGCCAGGATATTGCGGCAGCGGGCTCCGCCGCCATCGAGCGGCTGGACTCGCTGTTTTCTACCCCTGTTCACCCGTGGTCCGGGATACTTTTTTAAACACTTGGGAATAATAATGAGCAACCACTATACATTCTCTGTTGGGGCGGCCGTGGCATCAGCGCTGCTGCTGAGCAGCTTTTCGGGATGGGCCATTGCAGACGACCAGCCGCAGGCCGGCGGCACGCTGCGCGTGGCTTCGCTGCGTTCGGACATGGACGCCTTCGACCCGCTTACCGGCTATTCGGTGGATTCATGGTCCATTTTACGCGCGGTGACTCGCCAACTGGTGACCTATGCCGGATCGCCAAAAAGCCTGGCGGATGACACCACGCTGGTGCCGGATCTGGCCAAATCGTGGGACGTCAGCGCCGACGGTAAAACCTACACTTTCCACCTGCGCGAAGGCATCCATTACGCCGGATCCAGTTCACGGCCGATCGTCGCCAAAGATTTTGTCTACGCCATTAAGCGCTTCTGCGATCCGAACCGGCAGGTTGCGGCCATCAACTACTTCAATATTGCCTTCTCCGGCTTCGAGGCTTACTGCAAGGACTTTTCCAAAGTGCCGACCGGCGATCTGGCGGCCAGCAAACAGTTTATCGACACCCATGAAATCTCCGGGGTTTCAGCACCGGATGACCGGACGCTGATCCTGAAATCGGATAGCAAAAACTATGATTTCCTGAATATTCTATCGATGAACTTTGTTTCGCCGCTGCCGGAAGAGGTGGTATCGAAATATTTCCCGGATTCGCAGGAGTTTCGTAAAAACCTGCCGTCGAGCGGGCCCTACCAGGTTGAGAGCTATGTCAGCGGCCAGAAGCTGGTGCTGAGTAAAGTCGCCAACTATGACCATGCACAGGACCCGGCGCGTAAAGCCTGGGTGGATAAAATTGAAGTCGATTTTACCAACAACAGCGAAGACGGCGTGGCGCAGCGCATTCAGGCCGGCGATGCCGATATTTCGCTCTATCTGGATGTGCCGCCGGCACCGGTGCTGCGCCAGTACGTACTGAAGAAAAGCCCGAACCTGCATGCCGCCAACAGCGGTGCGTCAAACTTTATCGCTATTAATGCCCAGCCTGCAGCTCAAAGCGCGGGTGCCAACGCGCTACGTAAGCTGGAGGTGCGCCAGGCGCTGGCTTATGCGGTGAATAAAGCCAATATCGTGCAGGCTCAGGGAGGAAAACTGGCGGCATTCCCGCTGAATCAGATTATTACCACGACGCTGCTGGGGCACGAGCCGCTGGATCCGTATCCGTCTGAAGGCAGTAAAGGCGATGTGGCGAAAGCAAAAGCGCTGCTGCAACAGGCGGGATACCCGGACGGCATTACGCTAAATCTTGCCTATATCGCCGATGCGCAGTTCGGCAACATCGCGGTGATCCTGAAAGAAGATTTGGCGAAAGCGGGCATTAAGCTGAATCTGTCGCCGCTGCCGTACGCGCAGTTCCGCTCCTTCCTCGACAATCCGGCCAACAGCTGGGATATCGCCCTGGCACAGACCTTCCCCGACTGGCAGGGGCCGTCAACCCGGATGCTGCTCGGTGGCTGGCTGAACTCCGACGCGTCGCCGTGCGGTCGCGGCAACGTCTATGCCATCTGCTACGACAATAAAAAGCTCAACGCGCTGGCGAAAGAGGCCTACGCCTCTGACAACCCGGGACCGATCTGGGCGGAAGCGGACAAGCTGGTTTCCGCTGACCTCCCTTGGATTCCGCTGTTTGAAAAACGCCGCATCGTTATCGCATCCGATCGCGTGACCAACTGGACCTGGTCATCGCTGGCAACCCAGGCGGATATCACCAATATCGCGCTGAAACAGCACTGAGGCCGCTATGTCACTGCTCCACGTGGATAACCTCTCCATCGGATTAACGGGGCAGCCGCCGCTGATCCAGCAAGTGAGTTTTACTGTCGCGCCAGGGGAAACCCTGGCGATCGTTGGCGAGTCCGGCTCTGGCAAGAGTCTGAGCATGCTCGCCGTGCTGGGTCTGCTGCCTGCCGCGATGCGGGTGGCGGGCAAACTGCATTTTCAGGACAGCGATCTGGGTCGCGCCAGCCGCGAACAACTGCGCAGACTTCGCGGCGCGCAGATTGGCTATATTTCGCAGGATCCGCTGAGTAACCTGCACCCGCTGAAAAGCGTCGGTAGGCAGATCGAAGAAGCGATACAGGCCCATCGACCGCTGCCGCGCCGCGCGCTGCGCCAGCGGGTGATGGCGCTGCTGGAGGAGGTTGGCATTGCCGATGCCGCTCGGCGCTATCACGACCGGCCGGCGAAATTTTCCGGCGGAATGCGCCAGCGGGTGATGATTGCCATGGCGATAGCGCTGAATCCGGCGCTGATTATTGCTGATGAACCGACAACCGCGCTGGATGTTACCGTGCAGGCCTCGATTCTGCGGCTGCTCAAGCGTTTGCAGCAGCAGCACGGCTGCGCGCTGATTTTTATTAGCCATGATTTGCGGGTGGTGGCGGATATTGCCGATCGGGTGATCGTGATGCGGCAGGGAAAAATCGTCGAGCAGGGTAGCCGTGAGGCGCTGTTCAATGCACCGCAGCATCCCTACACCCGTGAACTGTTCGATGCGGGCTGGCCGCGTTTTACCAGCAATCCAGTGGCCGCACAGGACGAGCGTCCTTTGCTGCGCGTTGTGGATCTGGGGCGGCAGTTCTCACGTTCGGTGCCATTCTGGCAAAAATCGTCTGCGCACCCTGTGCTGGAGGCGATTAACTTTACCCTCCATCGCGGGGAAATCCTTGGCCTGGTGGGGGAGTCAGGCTCGGGTAAAACTACCCTGGGGCGAATTATTGTCGGCCTGGATACCCCCGACCGGGGCGAGATTACCTTTGACGGTCGCAATTGGCAGCGGGCGGGGCAGTGTTCACCAACGGCCGCCCATCCGCAGCGGCACGCGATCCAGATGGTGTTTCAGGACCCATACAGTAGCCTGAATCCCCGCCGCCGGATTGGCGATATTCTGGCGGAGCCCGTGCAGATTGTCGCGCAGCGCGAGCGGGGCGGCGTGTTGTCACCGCAAGCGCTATTGGCCGCAGTAGCCGACCTGCTGGCTACCGTAGAACTGCCCGGAGCGATAGCCAGCCGCTATCCGGGCCAGCTTTCCGGCGGCCAGCGGCAGCGGGTGGTGATTGCCCGCGCGCTGGCGATCAATCCCCGGCTGATTGTCGCTGATGAGGCGGTGTCGGCTCTGGATGTCACTACCCAGTATCGCATTCTGCAACTGCTGCTGCGTCTGCGCCAGGAACGCGATCTGTCGATTCTGTTTATCTCTCACGATCTGGCGGCGGTGGCCGCGTTCTGCGATCGGGTGCTGATCCTGCAGGCCGGGCACATTATCGAACAGGGGCGCACCGCTGAGGTATTCCAGCGCCCGCAGCAGGTGTGGACGCGCCAGCTTATTCAGTCCATTCCCGGCCAGCAACGTCCCACTTTGACGGAGGCAATCTGATGTCCTCAACCCTGATAACCGACATCGCGGTGGAAAGCGCCACGCGGCCCTTGTCTATCTGGCGACGGCTGTGGCGGGAAACCAGCGTCAAAACCGGCCTGGTCATCGTGGTAGTCATGGTGCTTTCCGCGATGGCTGCGCCGCTGATCGCTGCCTGGTTGGGGCATGGCGAAACCGAACAGTTCCGCGATACCGCGCTCTCCGATATGGGCATTCCCGTTGGCCCGTCGCTGAGTTTCCCGCTTGGCGCGGACGATAACGGCCGCGATGTGCTGGTGCGAACGCTGTACGGCACACGGATTTCACTGCTGGTGGCGGTCCCGGCCACTACGCTGGCGATGCTGATAGGGCTGCTGGTGGGGTTGGTGAGTGGCTACCTTGGTGGCAGGGTGGATGCACTGCTACAACAGTTAATCAACCTGGTGCTGTCGTTTCCGTTTGTGGTCACCGCACTGAGCCTGCTGGCGCTGAACCACGGCGCGGACGGCGCTGCGCGGGTCAGTCCCTCGCTGGTGGTGATCGTGGTGATTACCTTCTTCTCCTGGGGCTACTTTGCCCGGCTGACGCGGGGGCTGGTGCTGGATATCCGCCATCAGGAATATATCGCCGCTGCCGCGCTGATGGGCGTGCCTACATGGCGGATTTTATGGCGCGATATTATTCCCGCCGTGGCGCCGTCAGTGGGGATTTACTGGGCCATTCAGCTACCCGCTAATATTGTGGCTGAAGCCACGCTTTCCTTTCTTGGTGTGGGGATCCCGGCCCCGGCGGCCAGCCTGGGTAATATGATCGCCGACGTGCAGCGAACCGCCATGTACCAGGCGCAACCGTGGTTCCTGGTCGCCCCGGCGCTGGCCCTTTTCCTGACCGTACTCGGCTTTAACTCTCTCAGCAGCGGACTGCGTAACGTGTTCGACCCTCATCTGGAGCGAAAATAAGATGAATATCCTGGCGTTGTCTAAAATGCTGCTGCGGGCGGGCATCACCCTTTTGCTAGTGCTAATCGTCGCGTTTTTACTCACCCGCGTTGCTTATCAGGATCCGGCGGTGATGCTGGCCCCACGCAATGCCACGCCGGAAGCGATTGAGGCCGTGGCGCGGGCACTGCATCTTAACGATCCCTGGTATCAGCAGTTGGGCTATTTCCTGTGGCGTGGCCCCAGCATACAGGGGGCTGAGATGGGTATAATGCACTGGCCTCCTGCGCTGGGCTATTCGTTCCGCTTCCAGGCACCGGTTACCGATTTAATTCTGTCGAAAGCGCCGGTGACGTTATCGCTGGCGCTGGGCGCGCTGATTATCTGGCTGATCATTTCGGTGGTCACTGGCGTGCTGGCCGCGCGCTATCGTGACCGCTTTATCGACCACGTGCTCTCACTGTTGGCCTATGCGGCGCTGTCGCTACCGACCTTCCTGAGCGGCATGCTGATTATTTTCTTCCTGTTCTATCAGCTCTCGCTGCTCGGCATCGACTGGTTCCCGGCGGGTGGCTATGCGCCGTTCAGCGAGGGCGTGGGGCAGTGGATCCGCCATCTGATCCTGCCCTGGCTGACGCTGACCATTGCTGAGGTGGGGATTTTCCAGCGGGTGGTGCGCGCCAGCATGTTGGAGATTCTGCACAGTGACTATATCCGCACGGCGAGGGCTAAAGGGCTGAAGGAATGGCGCGTCAGCTTCGATCACGCGCTGAAACCAGCGCTTAGCCCGGTACTGACCCTCACTGGCATGGAGCTGGCGGCAATCATGGGTGGTGCTATCGTCACGGAAAAAATGTTTGGTTTGGACGGCGTCGGTCGGCTGGCGATTGATGCCGCATTACAGGGCGATTTCCCGGTGGTGATCGGCACCACGCTGTTCGCTTCGGCGGCTTTTATTCTCTGCAATCTGTTCACCGACATCATTCAGCAGGCGTATTTCCGCCGCTAATTTTTCATTCCACCTCGTAACCCACCGGGAGTCGTAAAAGGCTCCCGTTCGCTCCGACGAACGGCATATCACTCCTTTAAGTTACGTTACCTTGCGGTGGCTGGCGGGAAAATCGCGGGTTCAGTCAGTGTTTCCTCTTTTTGGCCCCGGTCTTCCGCCATGTGGTTATCCCTTTTTGCAAAAATCTGCACAATCTTGCTGTGTTCAGCGCTGTCTACAGATTAGAATTTTTTTTCTAAAAAATAATTTATTTGAAATAAAATCCTTGTTAACAATAAAAAATCATGAACCGGTTACCCGTAACGCTTTCCACAATATCCGCTCAACTGACCGATTTTTGTGAAAAAGCCATGGTTAATCAGGTGGTAATGATGATTTCATGTAATGAAATGTAAAGGTCAAAATTTCATCTATAATGAAATTAAAAGGTCATTTTGTGATTTAGGTAGAATTTTGATTTCGATTTGAGTGCTATGTTATCAGCAGGTAACAAAGTGAAGAGTGATGAATCTTGCTGAGATGATGACATATGGTCACCAACGCATCTGACGTGATTGAGGCAGAAAGGAACCTGAATCATTGTTGCAGACCCTCCCAGTGGGGGATATGCAGTGGGAGTTCGAAACGGCCTGAAAGGCGGTATGAGCTGACGTGCGTGAAATATAATATCTCAGAATGACCGTTAAAAGATTGTATGGAAAATTTATGATTTAAATTGAATAAGTGAAATGTATCAGGGGGAGTAACAATAAGTTTTATTACCGTGCCAGGTTGGTTATTTTGTGTTTTTTAATTATTAAATAGAACCCTTTACTCGCTTAAAAACGCCAGGAAAAATTTCATTTCCTCATAAATGAGGCGATGAGGTATTACTTTATTAAATTTCCGGGGTTTGCGAGTAATTTAATGAAAGGATATGTATATGTCTTTATTGATGAATCTTAATACGCAACAACGAAAACGATTACATCAGATAACATTAGTAGCAACGTTCGGCGGCCTGCTGTTTGGTTACGACACCGGGGTTATTAATGGCGCCTTTTCTTCATTAAAAGAGAACATGGCTCTGACACCGGACACTGAAGGTCTGGTCATGAGTGTCCTGCTGATCGGTGCTGCACTAGGTAGTATCGGCGGCGGTAAAATGGCTGACTTCTTCGGTCGCAGAAAGTACCTGATTTATCTCTCCTTTGTCTTCTTTTTTGGCGCACTCTTATCCGCCGCCGCACCGAACGTCACCAGCCTGCTGATTGCCCGATTTATCCTCGGTTTCGCCGTGGGGGGAGCCTCGGTAACCGCCCCAACCTTTATCTCGGAAGTCGCCCCGACGGAAAGGCGCGGCAGGCTGACCGGGCTGAATGAAGTCGCAATTGTTATTGGCCAGCTGGCCGCCTTTGCGGTGAATGCGGTAATCGGCCTTATCTGGGGACATTTGCCGGAGGTCTGGCGATATATGCTGCTGGTGCAGGCGCTACCGTCCATTTTCCTGCTCATCGGTATGTGGCGTGCACCGGAAAGTCCGCGCTGGTTAATCAGTAAAAACCGCCGGGAAGAAGCGCTGACAATCTTAAAACAGATCCGTCCTGAAGCACGCGCGGTGCAGGAATACCAGGACATCATCACCCTAATCGAGATTGAAAAAGAGAAGAAGCTGCACACGCAAAGCGCCACTTCGGTGATTTTCAGTACGCCGTGGATTATGAAGCTGATTCTGGTCGGTATTGCCTGGGCCGCACTGCAGCAAACCACCGGCGTTAACGTCATTATGTATTACGGCACGGAAATCCTGAAAACCGCTGGTTTCTCCGAAAAAATGTCGCTGATTTGTAATGTGCTGAACGGTGTCTTCTCCGTTGGCGGTATGATCTTTGGCGTGATGTATCTGGTTGACCGCTTCAAACGTAAAACGCTGATCGTCTACGGCTTTGCGCTGATGGCAACGCTGCACCTGATTATTGCCGGTGCCGACTACTTCCTCGTTGGGGATATGAAAGCCACCGTTATCTGGCTGCTGGGTGCGATCTTCGTTGGCGTCATGCAGGGCACCATGGGCTTCCTGACCTGGGTCGTTCTGGCTGAACTGTTCCCGCTGAAAGTTCGCGGTCTGTCGATGGGGATCTCCGTCTTCTTTATGTGGGTGATGAACGCGATCGTCAGCTACCTGTTCCCGGTACTGCAGGCAAAACTGGGGCTGGGTCCTGTCTTCCTGATCTTCGCCGTTATTAACTATCTGGCCATTCTGTTCGTCGTCAAGGCACTCCCGGAAACCTCCAACAAATCGCTGGAGCAGCTGGAAGAAGAACTGTCAGCCGGAAACTGATAGCGTGATAGTGTGGATTCAATAAAAAGGAGGCGGACTATGATTGATATTATTACCGTTGAAAACCTGCATCTTGGACGGCAGGCAAAAAATAAAGCCGAAGTGTTAGAGATGGTCGGTAAAGAGTTTAAGGCGAAAGGGTATGTCAGCCAGGACTGCGTTGCTTTTCTGAATGAAAGGGAACGTCAGGTTTCGACTTTCCTTGGCAACGGCATCACTCTGCCGCATTTACCGAAGTCGGAAAACCATATCATCGTGAAAACCGGCATTGAGATTTTCCAGTTTCCGGATGGCGTGATCTGGGACCGGAATAACGTGATGTTTATTGCGATTGGCGTCATAGCCAAAGAGAAAGAACACATCGATGTCCTGCGTGATGTGGCTTCTATCTTTAGCGACGAGATTATCTCTAATGCACTATCATTAATTTCAAGTAAAGAAGATTTCCTGAGAATTCTTAATCGGAAATAACATCCTTACCCATAGATACGTTGCGTATCTATGGGTTTTCTTCCCATTAGCTCATACCAATGCCGATTAATGTATTCATCAGGCCTGCGGTCATCAGTACCACACCGGGCACCAGGAAGTTGAGATCTTTCTTGCTGTAAAATTGCGTCATTAAACCCAGCCCTACCGCAAACATCGGCAGGGAAATGATCGAAAATGTAGACATGCTGGCTCCTTTCTCTCTTGAGAATAATCCTATTCTGACTTTTCTGATTTTCCACCCTCGATTAAAAAAAATTATCATTCATTAAGGGTTGTTTTGTTTTTTATCAATAGGTTAGTTGTTTTTATTTTTGTTTTTTCCGCATTAAACCTTAGCATTGCTG
>NZ_JBWKUK010000009.1:53805-193794 GCF_059420805.1 Erwinia sp. GW821-FHT03D09 | reverse complement strand
GATTGCTGATTGCTGATTGCTGATTGCTGATTGCTGATTGCTGATTGCTGATTGCTGATTGCTGATTGCTGATTGCTGATTGCTAAGCGATTCGATACGACTGAGGTGTGGCTCCCAGATGTCGCATGGCGTCTTTTTTGCATCCGAACTGAGTTCTCTCCCTGGTTATCCGGCTTCCGGTTTTAACAGCAGAATGATTTTTATATCCTGGTCTGGCCTTAATCGCTGTGCGCTCGCGCAACATCGCGGATGTTTGCTCACTGGGGCAGGTAAATTCGGAAGTTTCTGGCAGTTTAGATCTTCATCCGCTATTGAATGCGACGTAGCAATAGCAAATTTTGCCTCATCGCGTAATTTTCTCAGGTGTATACCGTTAACGCAGCACGAATAATCTTAATTAAGGACATTGTTTGATTAACCCGCTGGAAGACTAAAAGGAATTAACCATGCAAAAACCCATCGTGATGGCTATCCCACTGGCGCTGGTAGCGCTGGCGCTGATGATCGGAAGTGCCAGCGCTCAGGATAGTGCCTGTAAAGTTGACGGATTGACCCGCGCCCCAAAGCCCTGTGATAAGCACCTGCCGGATGTGAAAAACATGCTGACCTGGGATCAGCAGCAGCGAACCGTTGGTTTTCGCAACGACTATCGCAACTATCCGGGGGATCGTTTCCGGCGCGGCGAGCGGGTTTATCCGCTACAGCGGCAGGAAAAGCAGCTGAAAGATATCACTTACCTGTACCAGGGTAAGATTCTTCACTATGAGGACTACGTTAAAAATCAGGATGTGCAGGCGCTGCTGATCATCAAAGACGGCAGAGTAGCGTTAGAAAAGTATTATCACGGCAATACACCAGGCACCCTGTGGACCTCGCGATCGGTGGGCAAATCTATCGTCTCCACGCTGGTGGGGGTCGCCATCAGGGAGGGAAAAATTCACTCGCTTGACGATAAGATCACCCGTTACGAACCGGATTTTAAAGGCACGGCCTGGGATGGCGTCACCTTAAAACAGCTAATCCAGCATACGTCCGGCGTGACCTGGAATGAAAACTACGCCGATCCTAATTCCGATTTCTCTACGCTGACCCAGTGTGAGGCAAAACCGGGAACCTATCAGTGCGTCTACAACCTGGTCCACGGCCTGACGCGTGACCCGGCCATCAAACCCGGCGCGGTGTGGTCGTATAACACCGGCGGGGCATGGCTGCTGGGGGATATTCTGGAAAAAGCGACGGGAAAAACCATTGCGCAGAATTTGCAGGACGACATCTGGATCCCGTTTGGCATGGCCAACGACGGGATCTGGCATGCCTATGAGCAAGGCAGGCACGATATGGGCGGCCACGGCTTTAACGCTACGCTGGAAGACTGGGGGCGCTTCGGCCTGTACATTCTGGGGGACGGAATTTTGCCTAACGGCAGCACCACACTGCCAGAGCACTGGCTGGAGGATGCGACCAACTGGACTAAGGCGAAGAACTCCGTATCGGCGGGCTATCCTGACGGCGTGTATGGCTATGAGTGGTGGAACCACAATGTGCCGGCCAACGCTAAAAACGTCGCACCGAAAGGCGACGGCAACCCGAAAGCAGCCATGTGGGCGCTGGGTATTTACGGCCAGATGATTGCCATCAACAAGAAAGAACATCTGGTGATGGTGCAGTGGTCAACATGGAAAGAGGCTGAACCAGCCGCCGACAGGCAGCCGCTGGAAAATTCGGTGTTCTTTAATGCGGTGGCGGAAGCGTTGAAAAAATAGCCATCCAGGTTGGAAGGAGCAATCACGCGGCGCAGTTAACAGCCGCGTGAAGCCGAACGCCCTACAGGGCATTAGGTTGTAGTGGATGCAGAAACCTGGTGCCAGGCCGCAATAAAGCGCTGGGCCTTGCGTACAGTAACCTCTACCTCCTGCCCGGCACGATAGAGATCGTTGCCCAACCCAGCACCGGCGCAGCCAGCCTGGATGTAGTCCGCAAGATTTTCCGGGGTGATACCACCTACTGCAAACAGTGGCACACTGGCGGGCAGTACGGCTTTCAATGCTTTCACATAGGATGGGCCGAATGTCGAGGCTGGGAAAAGTTTCAGCGCCTGCGCTCCGGCATCCAGTGCGATAAAAGCTTCACTGATGGTGGCCACCCCGGCACATATCGTCATACCGCGTTCAACGGCTCGACGTATCACCGTGGGCTGCGTATTAGGGGTAACAACCAACCGTGCCTGAATGTCTGCCAACCAGTCCACCTGTTCGGGGACCAACACCGTCCCACCCCCAAGCAGTGCGCGATCGCCGAAGCGTTCGACCGCCGCAGAGATGCTCTGCGCGTAGTCTGGCGAATTCAGCGGGATCTCCACGCTGTCAAAACCCGCATCCAGCAGGGCGCTGATATGCAGAGGGGCCTCCACGGGCGTGATCCCGCGAAGAATGGCGATTAAAGGGATTTTACCAGGCCATGTCATCGATGATTTTCCTTATTCCTGACTGAAAAGCATGCTCACCTGTCAATGAGTGAGCGGTTACGCCGAGTTGTTCAAAGGCGCACTGATAGCGTTGCTGCAGCTGGTTACTGGCGATGAGGGTGACTTGCGAAGGTTGATACCGGGTACACATCTGCGCCGTTTCCGCGCCGATCAGTAACCCGGATAGCCATTCGCTAACGGACCTGCTCGCCAGATTACCCAGCAGCCTGGCTGCACGAGCCTCGAAGAGTTGTGGCAGGATCGCAGGCTGGTGAATTCCGGCTGTCAGCCCGTCGGTAAATGCCTGACGATCCTCCTGCTGTTCAGGCAGATCGCGACCGAGCAGGGCATGGGCCATCAGCAGATGGTGCAGCTCACCCGTCATCACAGTGCTGAATTCGCAGACTCGTCCGCCATCGGCAACCGCCCATTTACTATGGGTACCGGGCAGAACAAACAGCGATGCTGGTGCTTCACGCATCGCCCCCAGGATCTGTGTCTCTTCCCCCCGCATGACGTCGCATCTGTCACCCTGCTGCAGCTGCAGACCGGGCACGATCGCCAGCTTGGTTTCAAGGTGATAAAGATGTTGAGAAAGCTGGTTAAGATCGGTTGGACAGGGCAGATAGGGCACCGTGCGCCAGCCTGCGTTACTGCCGATCATGCCCGCCATAATAGTCGGTACGGTATTGTCTTCGCGCCAGTTGGAGAACAGGCGGTTAAAAGCATCAGCCGGTTTTTCTTCCCCCAGTCGGGTTATCCCGCACGCCAGATCAATGTGGTCAATGCAGCTGCCGTTACGATAGCGCCAGGCCCGCAGATTGCTGGATCCCCAGTCAATAGCAATGTAGTTCGAAATCATTGTTGTTCCTTTATCGCCACCCGCGGGACGAGTGGCCGATTGTCTCAACCGTTACGCGCTACCGTTGAGGCATTGCCGCTCGCGGTGCTTCCCTGCTGTGGACGATTCTCGCGTTCACGGGTAATCATCTCCAGCGCCTGTTCCCGGGTTAACCTGCTGGCGGGCGTAAGCAGCGTCACTATCACCGCGCAACCGATACTCATCAGCACCGCCGGTATACAGGGATTACCCCAGAATGCCAGCCAGTCATCGCGAAACAGGATCACCATAGAGGTTCCTGCACCGCCTGCCAACGCTGCCAGCGCACCCTGCCAGTTAAAGCGCATCCAGAAGCGGCCGAGGATAGAGCAGGTGAACATGCCGGACATGATCATCGATATCATTTTAGTGATGTAGCTGATGATGTCGTTTGAGGTGAGGGCAAACAGTAATGCTAACGCGATCACCACGACCAGGAACATGCGTGACAGACGAATCGCGCGATCTTCCGGGGGCATATGGCCGGTGACCATCGTATAGAGATCGCGCAGCATGATCGAAACGCTGGCAATCGCATCCGAGCTGCCGGATGACATATTGGCGGACATACCGGCGATCAGAATCGCCATGGCCAGTACCGGCGGTAGAACTTGAGTGGCGAACAGGAAGGCAAATCCGCTGTTTTCCAGATTTGGATTCATCGTCCAGGCTGCCATACCGATAATGGCGGGTAAAAAGGAGAAAAGCAGATACAGCACGCCGGTAATGGTGAACGACTGGCGTACGGAAGCGACGGTTTTGGCCGAGTAAATCCGCTGACGATAGGAGGGCGTGGCCAGCACGCCGACCATGATTACCAGTGCCAGCGAAAGGGCGGGCAGTACACCCAATTTATCAACAGCGAACAGGCTCTGCGCGGCGGGATCGACCGCCTGTTGGATCTGGCTCCAGCCGCCCGCATGGTGGACAGCAAACACGGCCATCAGGATAAAGCCGACAAACAGCACGATGGATTGCAGTGTATCGATCCAAACTACCGCGGAATAGCCACCAATGCCGACATACACCACAAAAGCCAGAGCAATAATAATTTTGGCAGTATTAATATCAATGCCACTTGCCCATGCCAGATAAAGTCCGCCGCCTAAAATATGCGCACCCAGCCAGCCAATAGAAGCGACAAATATTAATATGGCCACAATATTTTTCACTATTCGGCTGCCGCCGGTATAATAAGATATCTCTTCACTCATGGTCATAAAACGCATTTTACGTACCGGAGCAAACAGCCAGGCTACCAGTAAAATACCAATAGCCCCGCCGATGCCGTAGAGCATGCCTGCCCAGCCGTTAAGGTAGCCAAAACCAACGGCCCCAACGCTGGAGCCTGTACCAACCATGGTGCCCACTGTTGAACCCAGTGTCAGCAGCATGGGCATAGAGCGTCCACCTAATAAGAAGTCATCGCCGTTCTTTTGGTGGCGTGAAACAAACCAGCCAATGGTAATCATGACCAGTGCGTAGAGACAAAACCAGATTAAAAAATTGATATTATTCATCGCTCACATCCAGATAATATAAATGTTCTTAATTATTGGCTGCGCGTTTAAATCGTGGCTCTCTCATGATGTTTCAGAACCATCTGAAGGCGAAACCGTGACGCGCAGCTATCTGAACGAACAGCAACAGAATAGTGCTGTTCGCGAATAAAAATAAATATCGCTTATAAAAGCGTGTGATTTTATAAAACGGTTATTTAGCGCGTGCCGCGTTGTAACAGGTTAAATCGACTTCGACTTTACAATCCACGACCAGGTCCGCTACGCAGCAAACCCTGGCGGGGGGATGTTCGGCAAAAAATTCGCGGAATACCCGGTTAAACGATGGAAAATAGCGCGCATCAGTCAGGTACACTTTGGCGTGAACGACATCTTCCAGCCGATAACCTGCCGCATGTACGATCGCCAGGCAGTTCTCGATTGCCAGCCGCGATTGTTCAACAATTCCCCCCTCGACGACTTCTCCATCCCGCATCGGGGTTTGGCCGGAAACATAGAGCCAGCCCCCGGCTTCTACTGCACTTGAAAAAGGCAGATGCTGCCCGCCGGTACCCTGGCTGCCCGTTGCGCCATAGCGTTTAATACTCATGTGTGACTCCCTGATTTCCCTGGTGTTGTGGATAAAGTGATTGCCCGGCGGTTATCGATCCTGACGGCGTAAAAAGCGCCCCGCACGGCCATCGATTGGCGTAACGTGGCCATAGCTCATAACACCGTTCACCATCACTGCATCGATGCCCGCTGCGGGCTGCTGCGGTTTTTCAAAGGTGGCGGTGTCTCGCACCGTCGCGGCATCGAACAGCACTAAATCGGCGAAATAGCCGGTTTTTATGAGTCCCCGGCGCTCCAATCCGAAACGAGAAGCCGAAAGGCCGGTCATTTTGTGAACCGCCTGGGCCAGAGGGAACAGCTTTTCTTCACGGCAGTAGTGACCGAGTACGCGAGGAAATGCACCCCAAAGTCGCGGGTGTGGCATCGGATCGTTAGGTAAGCCATCCGATCCAATCATCGTGGCGGGATAGCTCAGCACACGCCGCACGTCCTGTTCATCCATGTTGTAGTAAATAGCGCCAGCGGGCATCAGCCGTTTACCGGCCTCGGTCAGGCTCATTGACCAGTCGGCGGCGATCGCTTTTAAAGAACGGCCAGCAATTTCCGGGTGTGGCTCGGACCAGGTAATTGTTATTTCGAACTCATCGGTGATCTGTTTGAGATCCAGCGTTGATGAACTGGCGGAATAGGGGTAGCAGTCGCAGCCCACGTCCTGGGTCTGACGCGTTTTTTCGATTAGTGCCAGGGTTTCTTTGGTGCGCCCCCAGTTTTTGGCGCCAGCGCACTTATGGTGTGAAAGCACCACAGGAATGCGAGCATGACGGCCAATGCGAAAAGCTTCATCCATCGCTTCCAGAATTGGTTCAAATTCGGAACGCAGATGGGTGGTATACACTCCCTGGCCGGCGGCCAGTTCTTCCGCCAGGGCCATAACTTCTTCGGTGGTTGCGGCAAAGGCCGTGGCATAAGCCAGACCGGTGCTGAGGCCCAGCGCACCCTGTCGTAGTGCGATACGCAGCTGCTGGCGCATAGCATCAATTTCAACAGCGGTTGCCGGGCGGAACAGTGAATCCATCTGGTTATTACGCAGCGCGGTGTGGCCAATCAGCGTGCCGACGTTAATTGACGGACGTGCCTGCTCAATCGCCTGTGCATAGGCTTCCACGGTGGGATAGACGAAATCCTCCGCGACGCCCAGCAAATTCATCGGATCGGGAACCGCATCGCCAATTTGTGCACATGCGGCGCTAATACCGCAGTTACCGACAATCACCGTTGTGATGCCCTGACTGATTTTCGGTAAATAGTCTGGCAGTCGTATGACGTTGATATCGTCATGGGTATGCACATCGATAAAACCGGGGGCCAGCACGCGCTGCTCGCCATCAATCACTACCCGCGCCGATTCATCAATTTTTGGTGCTATTTCTGCAATGCGGTCGCCGCTTACGGCAACATCTCCACGCCAGGCTTCCCCGCCGCTGCCGTCAATGACTGTGACGTTTTTAAACAGATAATCGTGCTTCATCCCATTTCCTTCTCGCTCTGTAATGGCTCAAATTTAATCATTTACAACCCTGTAAAACAGAGGGACACTACGCAAAATTTACGTTATAAAATGGTACTTTGTATCTATTTGTGATTTTGAGTGTTGTTTTTATCATTGTTTTCAATGTGTTAAATGATGGTATTCATCCTTTCTTCTTTTTAAATATAAGGAATTTGCGTATGAAGTATCATGAATTGCAGAGTATTACGTCTAAGTCCGCAACGGTTATCGTCCCGCAGGAACGACCGGTGAATGTGCTGCTGGAGGATGTCTGCCTGCCCGCCTTGGTTATAAAAAAACAGGCGCTGGAGAACAACATTGCCTGGATGCAGCGCTATGCCGATACGCGCGGGGTATCGCTGGCACCGCATGGTAAAACCACCATGACGGCGAAAATATTTCAACGCCAAATGGCGGGGGGCGCATGGGCGATTGGCGTTGGCAGCGCGTGGCAGGCTCGGGTCGCTATCACCGCCGACGTTGGGCGCGTGATGATGGTCAATCAGCTGGTGGGAAGGGCAAATATGCAACTTATTGCCCTGCTTAAATCTGACTATCCGGTGGCAGAGTTTATCTGCTGCGTTGACAGCATCAGCAACGCCAGAACGCTGTCGGCATTTTTTGCCGCCCGGGGCCAGACGCTCGATGTGCTGTTAGAAATGGGTATCGAGGGCGGGCGCTGCGGTTGTCGTTCCGTAACGGGGGCAGAGGAACTGGCAGAAGTGATGGCTGGCCTGCCGGGTCTGCGGTTGCGTGGTATTGAACTGTATGAGGGGGTGATTCATGCAGAAGATCCGCAGCCGCAGATTGAACACCTGCTGCGCCAGGCAGCAGGGCTGGCACGCACGCTGGCCGCTCGGCAGCAGGTGAGCGGTGAATTTATTCTGACCGGTGCCGGTAGCAGCTGGTACGACGTGGTGTGCGATATCTGGTTGCAGGAGGTGTTGCCGGACGGCTGCCGGATCGTTATTCGCCCCGGGTGTTACATTACCCACGATCGGGGAATTTACCAGCAGGCGCAGCAGGCACTGATGGCGCGCGATAGCGTAGCCTGCGGGCTGGGGGGAGATTTGCAGTCGGCTCTGGAGCTGGTGGCGATGGTGCAGTCGGTGCCGGAAAACGGGCTGGCAGTCGTCAATTTTGGCAAACGTGACTGCGCCTTTGATGCGGGATTACCGCAGCCAATCGCCCTTTATCGCGCTGGACAGAAGCAGCCGCTGAAGCTGGAGAGTCTGCATACGACAGGCATTATGGATCAGCACGCCATCCTCAGCGGTCCGGAGGCGGGCCAGCTGCAGGTTGGCGATATCATGCTGTTTGGCACTTCTCATCCCTGCCTGACCTTCGACAAGTGGCAGGCCATCTATCTGACTGATGAGCAATATAATTTGCTGGATACGCTGGAAACGGCGTTCTGATCTCAGTCCCCCAGCGGCTGGCGATCGACACCACCACGGTGGTTGTCCAGCGCCAGCTTGATGCGCCTCAGGCGGTCTTTAGCCTGCCGTTTGTTGGCCATCGCCAGCTTCGTCGCCAGCACATCAATCATTGCCAGCATGGCATAGCGTGAGGTGCTGGGTTTAAAGATGTAGTCATTTTCCTGCACCACCAGAGCCAGCAGCGCGTCGGCCTGTTCAGCCAGCGGTGTCCCGCCGGGCGCAATAACCACGACTTTAGCGCCATACTGGCGGGCGATGGCGGCACTTTCCACCATCTCGGCGCTGTATCCACCCAGCGAAAGCGCAATCACCACATCGTCGGGGCTGACGGCGGCACTCATCATGCGGACCAGCAGCGCATCGCTCTGGGCGACAACCGGCAGTCCAAGACGGAACAACCGGTGCTGGATCTCCTGTGCGCAGATGGTTGAACCACCGCCTACGCCAATCGCCAGCGTCTGGCGCGCGCGTCCAATCCACTTCACCGCCAGTTCCAACGCCTGCATATCCAGCTGGCGGCGGTTGACGTCAAGCACGTTAATAATGGTCTGATAGATCCCCTGTACCCCTTCCAGATCGGGGACGTCCAGAATAAACCGCTGCCCCACCGCCAGTGACTGCGCCAGGCGCACCTTCAGCTCACGGACGTCGCGGCAGCCTACGGTGCGGGCGAATCGGGTCACCGAGGCCTGACTGGATGCCGTCTGCCGGGCGATATCGGCGATGGCCAGCGTGGTGGCGGCCTGCACATCGTCCAGCAGAAACTGGGCGATGCGTTTTTCAGTCGCGGTCATATCGATAAACCGGTCGGTTATTGCAGAGATGATGTCAATAGAGTGATTCATCGCCAGCCTTGTATCAGAGGGGAGGTGAAAGAATGATACTTTCTATCATACGTCAGTTCACCGTCCCGACAATGCGTAAATCAACTTCATCCGGCACTTCGTTATAGGAAAGCACGTGCAGCCCGGCGGCAAACAGGCGGCTGTAGCGGGCAATCAGCGGCCGCAGCTGCGGCGTGACCAGCAGTACCGAGGTCAGGTTCTGCGCCTTCAGCTGCTCCAGTACCACCGGGAGCGTGGTCTGCAGCTGGGTCAGTATATTAGGATCGACCGGGAAGCTGTCCAGGCTGACTTTTCCGGCCTGCTGCGCCTGGTTCAGGGAACCGAGCAGCAGATTTTCCAGCGTGTTATCCAGCGTGTAGGCCGACAGCGGCTTATTGTCAGGTGCAATCGCTGCCACCATCGCCCGGCGCAGGGCGAAGCGCACGTCAGAGGCCAGCAGGATTGCGTCTTTAGTGATCGCTGCACTTTCCACAAGCGTGGTGGCAATCGTGGCGATGTCCTTCAGCGAAACCTGATCCTGTAGCAGCAGGCGATAAATCTTCAGCTGCTGGCTGTAGTTCAGCGCGGCGTTGAGATCTTCAGCCAGTCTGGGTGCCGTACCCGACAGGCGCAGATTCAACTGGGTGATATCGTCATAGTTAAACAGCTCCGGCAGATGCTCGCGGGTGACCCGATTAATATGCGTGGCGATAACGCTGGCGCAGTCCACCACCTGATACCCGAGGTTCAGCGCCTGCGGTTTCATATCCGGGGTGATCCAGGTGACGGCCAGGCCGTAGGCAGGATCGGTATCCAGCACGCCATCGATCTCGCCGTACTGTTCCGCCGTTGGGATCGCCATCAGGCGATCCGGATGAACCTCGCCCACCGCCGTGCGCACGCCGTTCACCTTGATCGCATACTGCGCCGGCTTCAGGCGGAAGTCTTCGCGAATCGACATCTCCGGCAGCAGCACGCCGCTGGTTTCTGATACCACCTGGCGCACGCCGCGCACGCGCAGGGTCAGCGGATTGCCTTTCGATTTATCCACCAGCGTCACCAGCTTATAGCCGAGGTTCAGCCCCAGTGGCTCAATCAGTGGAATACTTTCCCAGCAGACGTTCACGCTGTCGCTGTCGTCCAGCGCGCTGGTCAGCGCGGCGATATCCTGCTCGCTCTGCGCGGGCTTTTCGATAACCTTGCTCTGTCGCCAGGCGGTAAACACCAGCAGGGCGGTAAACACCAGGAACACCAGATGCGGCATGCCCGGCACAATCGCCAGCACGAACATCACGAAGGCGGCGGTATAAATCGTGGCCGGTTTCGCCATCAGCTGGCGGTGGATATCGTCTGAAATTCCGCTGCTGTCGTCATCGCTCACACGGGTGACGATAATCGCTGCCGCCGTGGCCAGCAGCAGGGAAGGGATCTGCGCCACCAGGCCGTCACCGATAGTCAGCAGCACGTACTGATCGAACGCCTGGCCGGCATCCATATTGTGCTTGAAAATACCGATCAGAATACCGCCGACCACGTTGATAATCAGGATCATAATCCCGGCAATCGCATCGCCGCGCACAAACTTGGAGGCGCCGTCCATCGCGCCGTAGAAGTCAGCTTCGTTGGCCACGTCCTTACGGCGAACGCGCGCCTGCTCCTGATTAATCAGCCCGGCGTTAAGGTCGGCATCAATCGCCATTTGCTTCCCGGGCAGGGCGTCGAGGGTAAAGCGCGCCGACACTTCGGAAATACGCTCGGCCCCTTTGGTGACCACCACGAAGTTGATGATCATCAGGATCACAAACACCACGAAACCGACGACGAAGTTACCGCCGATCACCACGTTACCGAAGGCTTCAATCACCTTACCGGCCGCACCCACGCCGTCATGGCCGTGCAGCAGCACCACGCGAGTTGAGGCAACGTTCAGCGTCAGGCGCATCAGCGTGGTGATCAGCAGAATCGTCGGAAACACCGAGAAATCCAGCGGGCGTTTACTGTTGACGCTGGCCAGCAGCACCATCACCGCCAGTACGATATTGAAGGTAAACAGCACATCGAGGACGATCGGTGGCAGCGGCAGGATCACCATCGCCAGCACGCTAAGCAGCAGCAGCGGAACGCCAACGTGGCTGTTGCGCAGCAGGGATTTCATCTGGCCTGAATTAAACGTTGCCATGTTTTTTGAACTCACTTTCTGGGAGTGGAATATGCAGATCCAGGTGCGGTTTTTCGCCCTGCCCGGTACGCCAGGATTTCAGCTGCATAACGTAAGTCAGCACCTGCGCAATCGCCCGAAACAGCGACGCCGGAATCTGCTGGTTAACGCGCGTGCTGTAATAAACCGCACGCGCCAGCGGCGGGAACTCCACCACTTCAATCTGATGTTTTTTCGCTACGCTGCGGATATGTAGCGCCACATCGTCCAGCCCTTTGGCGAGGATATAGGGCGCGGCGGCTTTATCCGGCGCGTACTTCAGCGCCACCGCATAGTGAGTCGGATTGACGATGACCACGTCCGCCTGCGGCACCTGTTTATTAATCTGCCCCATTGCCATCTGGCGCTGCAGCTGGCGGATGCGCCCTTTAATCTGCGGGTTGCCGTCCTGGTTTTTATGTTCGTCGCGCACCTCTTTTTTGGTCATACGCATTTTTTTGGTGAACATAAACTTACTCAGCGGCACATCGATAAACGCAAACAGCGCAATGGTGATCACAAACATCTTCATCACCCCGGCGTACTGCATCAGCCCGGCGGTAATCGCCTCGTTCAGGAAGCGCGACTGTAGTGCCATCATTCCCGGCAGCTCGTCCTGGATGCTGGACCACAGCAGGCCAAGCAGGATGGCGCACTTCAGTACCATCTTCAGCACGTCGGTCAGATGCTGCTTGCCCACCAGGCGCTTAATGCCGGAGATCGGGTTAAGCTTTTTAAAATCCGGCTTGATGCGGGTCGGTACAAAGATCCAGCCCCCGGGCACCAGCGTTGCCAGACAGGCGGCCAGCGGGATCGGCACCAGCGTCGCCAGCACTTTTAAAATAATCAGCACCTGGGTCAGCATAAACTGGTGCAGCGCACCGTCATCGTGGATGCGGCTGGCCATCTGGCTGACCGCAGTAAACGACGCCTGCACCAGGTCACGGTAATACGGAAAAAAGGCGCTGACGGTAAACAGGCTGGCCACCAGCCCGGCGGCCATCGTTACGTCCCGCGAACGGGGAATATCGCCTTTTTTACGCGACTTGCTCAGCTTACTGGCGGTAGGCTTTTCACTTTTATCACCGCTGCTCGAAGACATCAGTGGCTCCTTAACTGGTCAAACTGCGCCAGGATCTGGTTGGTCAGCGACAGATAGTGATCCGGGATGCTGCCGCTCAACAGCATCAGGCAGAACAGGCCAAACAGCATGCTGATCGGAAAGCCGAGCGCAAACAGGTTCAGCGTCGGCGAAATGCGGTTTAACAGGCCGAATGCGCCCTGTACCAGCAGCATGATAAACACCGTCGGCAGCGCCAGCAGCAGCGCGCCGGTCAGCAGCCAGCCAACGCCGGTGGTGGCGGTACGCAGGGTCAGCGTGTTAATCGCCTGGCCAATGGGCCAGTAGGCAAACCCCTTATACAGAATGGTGATCAGCAGCAGATGACCGTCCATACTGAAAAACAGCAGCACTGAAAACACGAACACGATCTGCGAAATCACCATCGTCGAGTTACCGCTGCCCGGATCGTTCATGACTGCCATGCCCAGCCCCATATTCATCGACAGGATCGCCCCGGCGGTTTGCAGCGCCGAAAACACCCAGTTCAGCATCTGACCGAACAGCAGGCCCCAGAGGATCTGCTCGCCGCTCAGCAGCAGTGTCTGCATGGTCATCAGCTCGTGCAGTACCACGTTGTTATCCAGCATCGGTACGATCAGGATGCTCAACAGCAGTGCCAGCCCGGCCTTCGCCTTGCGCGGAAACGCCCGGTGCTCAAAAATCGGGCAAAAGTGGAAAAACGCCGCGATACGGAGAAACGGCAGCCACAGTGCCAGCAGCGGATCGAGCAGTTGGTTAACAGGAATTCCCACAATCAGCCCACTAAGGTTGCGGCCTGTTCAAAAATCAACAGGGTGAAATCGATCAGTTGAGTCAGCATCCACTTACCGGCAAAGACCAGCACCAGCATGGTCATCACCAGGCGCGGCAGGAAGCTCAGCGTTTGTTCATTTATCTGCGTGGTGGCCTGAAAGATGCTCACCAGCAGCCCGGTTATCAGGCTGGGTAAAATCGCCACCACCGAAATCATCAGCACCAGCTTCAGCCCCTGGGCGATAATGTCGCCCGCCACGTCAATGGTCATCATGGCGACAGCCCCTGTACGCTCTGCGTCAGCGTGCCAACAACCAGCGACCAGCCGTCGCAGAGCACGAACAGGATCAGCTTGAACGGCAGCGAGACAATCAGCGGTGACAGCATCATCATCCCCATTGCCATCAGAATGCTGGCGACAATCAGGTCAATGACGAGGAAGGGGATATAGATCATAAAGCCGATCTTAAAGGCGGTTTTCAGCTCGCTCAGCACAAACGCCGGGGCGACAATAGTCAGATCCTGTTTTTCCGGTTCGCCGCTGGCGTTAGCGATAGTCATAATCTGCGCCAGCGAGGTGGAGCTGGTCTGCGACAGCATAAATTTCTTCAGCGGCGCTTCGCCGGTGGCCAGCGCCTGCTTCAGCGTGATCTCGTTGGCCTGATAGGGGATCACCGCCTCTTCGTAGACCTGGGTCCACACCGGGCGCATCACCAGAATGGTCAGCACCAGCGCGATGCCGGTCAGAATCTTATTCGGCGGACTCTGCTGTAAACCAATCGCCTGGCGCAGCAGCGCCAGCACGATAATAAAGCGGGTGAAGCAGGTCATCATCAGCAGCATAACCGGCAGCAGCCCGAGCAGGGTCATCAGGATCAGGATCTCGATCTTGACGCTGTAATCCTGACTGCCGTCCGGCAGGGTCGTTGAGCTGAACAGCGCCAGCCCGTTACCCTCAGCCTCTGCCATCAGCGGCAGGAACAGCAGGCTACCCGCAAGTAATACCTGCGCCAGCCTGCTCCAGAGTGAATGACTCATAGCGCCAGTTCGCCCAGTTCTTTGTTGTTAAACTCGATGATGCGCAGCCCGTACTTATCGTTGAGCACCACCACCTCGGCTTTGCCCAGCAGGATGCCGTTCACTTTCACATCCAGCGGCTCGCCTGCCATTTTGTCCAGCTCCAGCACGGAGTCATTGTTTACGCCGATCAGTTCAGCCAGTGAGATCTCTACCGACGCCACTTCCAGCGTCAGCGTGACGGGAATACGGCTGAACAGCGAAAGATGACGCTGCTTTTCACGCTGCACGGCATGACGATCGGCATCGTCTTTATCCTGGGTATCGATGACCGGGGTGTCATCGAGTGAAAAATCAAAATCGAGGGCGTTTTCCGCCGGAGTATTTACTTCAGTCATGGGATTTCTCGTTGTTTAACTCGTTAAATTCTGAAAAGAACAGCTTTCCGTGGTCTTCAGCAATCACCGCGTTGAACAACGGCTGTTTGCCAATCAGTAGCGGAATGCGATCGCTCAGCGACATCGGCAGGATGTCGCCGTGCTTCAGCGTCAGCAGTTCCGCTACCGTCATTGGGATGCTGACCAGCCTGCCGGTTAAGCGTACGGGCAGCGTCATAAAGGACATCTGCACATTGGCTACCGGCTGTTCGGCGTGGGCCAGCGGGCACATCTCCGCCTGCTGGCGTAAATTGGCCAACAGACGATCGACATGGGTATTATCCAGCAGTAAAGAAAAACCACCCTGATAGCCTTCAAGGGTAAATGTAATTTTATAAGACCAGTGGTTAATTAATGATGCCGGATCGGGTTTAATCTGCAGTGTTTTACCAAATAACCCTTCCCCGGTAATTAATGCCACCAGCTCCAGCGCGAGTTTATTCTTCAGGCGCTCTTCCGTTTTGGTTACCGGCGTTTCCGCAACGGTAATGCCTTCCTGTCTTTCTTTATTTAGCCCGTAATAATCGTGTAGCACACTTAACAACAGGCTGCGATCGATATCAAAGGCCAGGCTGCCAATGTTACTGGATAAAATTTGCGTATGCTTTTGCCAGACGTCCATTTCAAAACTCATTGTTCTGAGCGTGACGTTAACGCGATACTTCTTTAAAAAATAGGTGTTCAGTTTGCCATCCAAACTGTCGTGCATATCGTTAAATATTTTCGGGATTTTATGATATGGACGACCCAGTTTATTCACTTCTAACTTCATCATGTCTGGATGTTGACCAGTATGATAAATTTTTACATGGCTACAGAGCTGTCGCATGATTTGATTCCGTTAGATCCGTGCTTCCTGTACCTGAGCAATATCAGTAGCAAAGGAAGCTTTTATCTGTCAGTGAAAAAATATTTAAGTTTTATGAGTTACTGTCGCTTTAGCTATTTATCAGGTCGCGGTTTTAAATAGTGCGACTCGCTTGCGTGTGTGAATTAGAGCAACAGCCTATAGCGATGGCAATTTAAATATGATTATTAATTTTTTAAAATTCTTAGCAAAATTATTTATAGATCTTATTTGATTAATAATCTCAATGTAAATTATTGATTTTAATTAATAATATTTTTTAATCTCAATTAATGTGACCTGTTTTAATAACCTGGGTATACTCGCTGCAAAATTTAGTTGTGGTGAGGGTCTGCTGATTCCCATTTGTCTTTGCCTCGTATATTGAGACGTTTAAATCCTCCGCCACTTTTTCATTGTGATGAATAACAATTTACTTACACCGAAGATTTCTATACGGGTGAATAAGAGAGGAACCTGTTGTGAGACTAGCAGAGAAGCATTCAGAAAAGGACGATTCAGGGTTTATTGCCCATGCGGATTCCAGCGTAAAACTTCTGGCTCTTGCCCGCCGCGTGGCAAAACATAATGTGCCCGTTTTAATCACCGGGGAAACCGGTACGGGTAAAGAGTGCGTGGCGAAATATATTCACTATCATGCCTTTGACAATAACGCGCCTTACGTGGGTGTTAACTGTGCGGCGATCCCGGAAAGTATGCTGGAAGCGATTCTCTTTGGGTATGAGAAGGGCGCATTCACCGGGGCGGTAAACAGTCAGCCGGGTAAATTTGAACAGGCTAACGGCGGAACGCTATTATTAGATGAAATTGGTGATATGCCTCTGGCGCTTCAGGCGAAATTACTGCGCGTATTGCAGGAGCAGGAAGTGGAACGGCTGGGTAGCCATCAGCGTATTAAACTGGATATTCGTCTGATTGCTTCTACTAATAAAAATCTGGAAGAAGAAATTGCCTCAGGGCGTTTTCGTGAGGATCTTTATTACCGTTTGTCGGTAGTGCCGATGCATATTTCGCCACTGCGCGATCGCCCGCAGGATATTATTCCGCTGGTCGAACTATTTATGCGGAAATATCAGCAGTTCTCTGCTTCGCGTCCCGCATTAACCGCCGAAGCCCGCAGCTCGCTGCAGCACTATCCGTGGCCGGGTAACGTCCGCGAGTTGGAAAACGTAGTGCAGCGCGGGCTGATCATGTCTACCGATGGCGTACTTGATACCGGCTGCTTTGGCATCGGCGCCAGGCCTGTTGCCTTTGCCGTCGTGCTTGACGATGACGCTGCTGAGCCAGAATTTAACGGCGAACGTCCGATCAAACACCACGGGCGGCAGGCTGAGTATCAGTACATCGTTGACCTGCTGCGCTGCCATCAGGGCAATAAATCCAAAACCGCTGAATCT
This sequence comes from Erwinia sp. GW821-FHT03D09, assembly GCF_059420805.1. Classification (NCBI taxonomy): domain Bacteria; kingdom Pseudomonadati; phylum Pseudomonadota; class Gammaproteobacteria; order Enterobacterales; family Erwiniaceae; genus Erwinia; species Erwinia sp. GW821-FHT03D09. The sequence goes on along the minus strand of NZ_JBWKUK010000009.1, from coordinate 176,774 downwards.
CTTGGCATCACGCCGCGCGCACTGCGCTACCGGCTGGCTTCGATGCGCCAGCAGGGACTGATTCCAGTCTGACCTCGTAATCCATTTACCAGGAACCCTTTTATGATCGACAAAATAACCGCCAACGGCGCATCAGCCGGACAGGCACAGATGATTGCCGATATGGCGAAAATGCGCGCCCAGGCTGCCGGCGGCAGTATTGACCCGGCCGGCTCGCTGGCACAGACGGCATCGCTCTCTGCGCCTTCTTTTGGCTCCGTAATGGATCAGGCCATCAGGCATGTCGATAACCTGCAGCATTCGGCGGCTAAAAAACAGCAGGCGGTTGATATGGGGATCAGCGACGACCTGACGGGCGCGATGCTGGAGAGTCAAAAGGCCAGTGTGGCATTTTCCGCCATGATGCAGGTGCGTAACAAGCTGAACACCGCCTTTGATGAAGTCATGAATATCTCAATTTAAGGTGCATCGTGGGCGATAAAATGAAATCGCTGCTGGCAGGCTTGCCGGTAGCGCAACTGAAAAAGTGGTGGATGCCCGCAGCGGGCGCGCTGGCCGCTACGGCAATAATTGTTGCCCTGCTGTGGCAGAACAATAACCACTACACCATGCTGTTCGGCTCCCAGCAGAACATCCCGGTACCGCAGGTGGTGGAAGTACTGAGCGGTGAACAAATCCCCTACCGCGTGGAGCCGCAGAGCGGCAACCTGCTGGTGAGGGAAGGCGATCTGCCGAAGGCGCGCATGGCGCTGGCGGCAAAGGGTATCAGTGCCCAGACGCCTGCCGGCTACGAGCTGATGGATAAAGAAGAGATGCTGGGCAGCAGCCAGTTTATCCAGAACGTCCGTTTTAAACGCAGCCTTGAGGGGGAACTGGCGCAGAGCATGATGGCGCTGGATTCCGTCGAATTTGCGCGCGTACATCTGGGGATTAGCGAAACCAGCTCCTTTGTGCTTAGCAACAAACCGGACAGCAGCGCCTCGGTCATCCTGCGGCTGCGCTATGGTAAAACGCTGGCGGACGATCAGGTGGCGGCGATTGTGAATCTGGTAGCCGGCAGCGTGCCGGGCATGAATCCGCAGCAGGTACGGGTCGTCGATCAGCACGGTGCGCTGCTTTCTGCCGGACTGGATGAGCTGAACGGTCGCCAGGGCGGAAAATCGGGCAGCGAGGCGATTCAGCGCCTGCGTCAGGAAACCGAACGCAATCTGGCTAACGTACTGATGCCGGTGATCGGCCAGGACAACTTCCGTATCAGCGTGGTGCCGCGCATTAACTTTAGCCAGGTGGAAGAGACTCAGGAACGCTTTAACGGCGAACCGCGCCCGGCCAGTGAAAGCCTGATGCAGGAAAACACCACTGAGCAGCTGGCGGTAGGGATACCGGGATCGCTCAGCAATCGCCCGGCTAACCAACCCGCTGCTGCGCCGGGGGCTGGCGCCCAGCCACAGCTGGCAACCCGTAACCAGGCACAGCGCCAGTTTAACTACGACCGCGACGTTCGTCATATCCGCCATCCCGGCTTCCAGCTGGAAAAACTGTCGGTATCGGTGGTGCTGAACCAGAACGCCGCCGCGGTGAAAGCGTGGACGGAAGAAAATCAGCAGCAGGTGGAAAAAATGCTCAGCCAGGCCGCCGGTATTGATACCGCACGAGGCGATGCGCTGACCCTGAGCATGCTCAGCTTCACCGAAGCCGAGCCTTACGTGGAGCCGGAAACGCCGTGGTGGGAAAACCAGAGCGTGATTGACTGGAGCAAGCGCGGCGGTATCGCACTGCTGGTCGGGGTGATCACCCTGTTCGGTCTGCTGCCGATGATGCGCCGTATTGGCCAGCGCAGGGAAGAAGCCGCCGCCGTTGCCGTCGTCCGGGGGCCAAATCTGAACGCACAAGATGAGGATGACGACGGCGACGGACAGGTTCCTGTACTGCCCGCCAGTTCCTTCCAGGGCGATGAAAACCTGCCGCCGCAGAGCTCAGGTCTGGAAACGAAAATCGGCTACCTACAAACCCTGGCCCAGAGCGAAACCGATCGCGTGGCTGAAGTGATTAAACAGTGGATAAGCAGCAATGAGCGAAGCAGCAGTAGAAAATAAAAGCAAAAGCAGCAGCGCTGCCGGGCAGCGACCGCGTCTGGAGCAGGCCGCCATTGTGTTACTCAGCATTGGTGAAGACGCCGCGGCCACGGTGATGAGTAAATTTTCCCGTGAGGAAGTACTGCGTCTTAGCGAAACCATGGCACGGCTGCACGGCATCAAGGTGTCACAGGCGCGGCAGGCGATGAATAACTTCTTCCAGGACTACCGCGAACTGAGCGGTATTAACGGCGCATCGCGCAGCTATCTGCGCAATATTCTTGAACGTGCACTGGGTGGGGAAATCGCCCGCAGCGTGATTAACGGCATCTACGGCGATGAGATCCGTTATCGCATGGCGCGTCTGCAGTGGGTGGATACCCCGCAGCTGGCGGCGCTGATCGACCAGGAACATTTACAGCTGCAGGCGGTGTTCCTCGCCTTCCTGCCGCCGGACGTGGCGGCTACGGTGTTAACCCATCTGGACGCCACGCGGCAGGATGAAATTCTCTATCGCATTGCCCGGCTGGACGACGTGAACCGCGATGTGGTGGACGAACTGGATCGTCTGATTGAACGCGGCGTGGCGGTCCTCTCCGAACATGGGTCGAAAGTGCAGGGTATCAAGCAGGCGGCGAATATCGTCAACCGCATTCCCGGCAGCCAGCAGACGCTGCTGGAGCAGCTGAATGCGCGCGATGCCAACGTAGTGGACGAGCTGAAAACCGAAATGTACGAATTCTACATTCTCAGCCGCCAGAACGAGGCGACGCTACAACGTCTGCTGGAAGAGATCCCGATGGAACAGTGGGCTATCGCGCTCAAGGGTACCGAAGCGGTACTCAGCCAGGCGATCTATTCCGCAATGCCAAAACGCCAGGTGCAGCTGCTGCAAAGCACCACCTCGCGGCTGGGATCGCTGCCGGTTAGCCGCGTGGAGCAGGTGCGTAAAGATATTATGACCCGCGTACGCGAGCTGGCGGAAGAGGGCGAGATCCAGGTTCAGCTGTTCAGCGAACAGACCATGGAGTAGGCCAATGAGTAAGAAGAACCAACGGGTAAGCAATCCGCGGCCGCGCCTCTATCAGTTCCCGCCGCTGCGCAGGTCATGGCCGCAGGGCGACGGCCAGCTGCTGAACGCGGCGGAATATCAGCAGCAGCTGATGGCCGGTTTCCAGCAGGGGATCAGCGATGGCTTCGGCCAGGGGATGGAGCAGGGTAAAGAGCAGGGCTATCAGGACGGGCTGAATCAGGGCCGTGAAGAGGGGATGCTGCAGGGACGGCAGGACGGTAAGCGCATCGCCCATACCGAATTTATGCTCGCCGCGCGGCCGCTGGACAATCTGATTTCGCAGATGCAGACGCAGCTGAATGAATACGAACAGCGACGCCGCAGCGAGCTGTTACAGCTGGTGGAGAAAGTCACCCGCCAGGTGATCCGCTGCGAGCTGGCACTGCAGCCCACCCAGCTGCTGGCGCTGGTAGAAGAGGCGCTTAGCGCCCTGCCGGAAGCGCCGAAGCGCCTGCGGGTCTTGCTGAATCCGCTGGAGTTTGCCCGCATCAGCGAGAGCGAAGCGGAGAAAGTCAGCGAGTGGGGCCTGACCAGCGATCCGGCCATTGCCGAAGGCGAATGCCGGATTATTACCGAAGCGGCGGAGATGGATGTCGGCTGCGCCCATCGCCTGGAGCAGTGTATGGACGTGCTGTCGCAGAACCTGACGCAGCCGCAGGATGAGCCTGAAGCATCATGATTACCCAGTCGGCCCTGGATAAGGCGCTTAAATCGATAGAAAACATTAACCTGGTCCGCGTGGCGGGCAGGCTGGTGCGTGCTAATGGCCTGCTGCTGGAGTCGCTCGGCTGCCAGCTGGCGGTGGGACAGCGCTGCCAGATTGAAAGCAGCAGCGGCGAGCTGATAGATGCTCAGGCAGTAGGGTTTGACCGCGATGTCACCTACCTGATGCCGTTCAAACAGCCGCAGGGGCTGAGGGCCGGCGCGCGGGTGTTCCCGGCGGAAAAGAACAGCGAGCTGCTGATTGGTGACGGCTGGCTGGGGCGGGTGATTAATGGCGTGGGGGAGCCGATCGACGGACGCGGCAGGCTGGAAGGGGACACGGTACTGCAACAGCAGATCCCGCAGATCCATCCGCTGACCCGTAAAGCGGTGGAGAGCCCGCTGGATGTGGGAGTGAAGGCGATCAACGGGCTGCTGACCATTGGTAAAGGCCAGCGCGTCGGGCTGATGGCCGGCTCCGGCGTGGGTAAAAGCGTGCTGCTGGGAATGATCACCCGTTGCACCAGTGCCGAAGTGGTGGTGGTTGGGCTGATCGGCGAACGCGGACGCGAAGTGAAAGAGTTTATCGAACACGCGTTGCAGGCCGCCGGGATGGCGAAATCGGTGGTGGTGGCGGCTCCGGCGGATGAATCTCCGCTGATGCGCATCAAAGCCACCGAACTGTGCCACGCCATCGCCAGCCACTATCGCGATCGCGGCAAAGACGTGCTGCTGCTGGTGGACTCGCTGACGCGCTACGCCATGGCGCAGCGTGAAATCGCCCTGTCGCTGGGTGAACCCCCGGCAACCAAAGGCTATCCACCTTCGGCATTCGGCATTATCCCGAAGCTGGTGGAAACCGCGGGCAACGCGGAGGGGCAGGGTACGATGACCGCGATCTATACCGTACTGGCCGAAGGTGACGATCAGCAGGACCCGATCGTTGACTGCGCCAGGGCGGTGCTTGACGGCCACATTGTGCTGTCGCGCCAGCTGGCGGAAACCGGCCACTATCCGGCAATTGATATCGGCCAGAGTATCAGCCGCTGTATGAGCCTGGTCACCGCGAAACCCCATCAGCAGGCGGCGCGGGATCTGAAGCAGATGTACGCCGATTATATGGCAATCAAACCGCTGCTGCCGCTCGGCGGCTATGTCGCCGGCGTGGACGCGGCGGCGGATCGCGCGGTGCGCCTGTTCCCGGCGGTGGAAAACTTTTTACGTCAGCAGGTAGACGAATGTAGCACGCTGGAGAGCTGCATCAGCGGACTGGAAAACCTGGTGAAAGCCTGAGTGGGCGCACTGGGCCGCTCAAAGAAAAAATAAACGAAAACAGTTAAGCGCAAGGATATCGCGACATGAGTAAGAAACCTGCCAGCCTCCAGGTACTGGAAAAACTGCATCAGATCCGTCAGCGCGCGGTGGAAGACAGCAGCAGCAAACTCTCGCAGCAGAAACAGCTACAGCAGCGCTACTGCAATAACATCGAGGCGCTACGTATGCTGAGCGACAGCAGCAGCGGCATCGCCTCCGACGCTGCGCAGCTGCATAACCAGGCACGCTTCAAGGCCACGATTCAGCGGGTGATTGACTGGCAGCAGCAGGAGAAAGCGCTGGCGGCCATTGAGCAGGAAGCCACTCAGCGTGAGCTGCTGGAACACGCCAGCCGCGAGATGACCCTTAATGTGGTGATGGAGCAGCAAAAAGTGGCCATCAGACGGGCGCTGGATCGCGACAGGCAAAAACTCACCGATGCTCAGGCGATGCAGAGCTGGATGCGCAGGCATCGTTCCGGAAAAAAGTAAACGTCAATGAAATCTGGTCAAAAAAACATCAATTCCCGGGCAGCCGGGCGGGGAGAATCACTGCCGTTTGTCAGCGTAGTGACCCCAACGTGGAATCGCCGCTCATTTTTGCCCTATCTGCTGTATATGTTTCAGTATCAGGACTATCCCGCTGAACGGCGGGAGCTGGTGATTCTCGACGACTCCGCAACCAGCAATGCCGACCTGATCGAAGGGATGAAAAAGTATGCCACCTCGCCGCAACAGATCCGCTACTACCATTTACCGCAGCGGCTGACCATCGGCGAGAAACGTAATCGGCTCAACGCGCTGGCGCAGGGGGAATACATCATCTGCATGGACGACGATGACTACTATCCGCCGGATAAACTCAGCTACACCATTAGTGAGATGCAGCGCCACCGGGCGACATTCGCCGGCTGCGACAGCATTCCTATCTGGTACAGTCATATCAACCGCATCTATCACAGCCACACCTTTGGGGCGAAGCACGCGCTGAACGGCACCTTTGCCTATCATCGATCGCATCTTAAACGGCATCGCTATGACGACAGCGCGCGGCTGGCGGAAGAGGGGAGTTTTCTCAACGACTTCAGCACGCCGGTGCTGCAGCTGGCCCCGGAGCGCAGCATCCTGTGCATCTCACATAATGCCAACACCTTTGATAAAGATTTTGTGATGAGTAGCGGCGAGCGCGACGACCGGCAACTGATGGATTACGTCACCGATCCACACCTGAAGCGCTTTTATCAACGGCTGCGGCAGGCGCCGATACGTACGCAGATCGACTGGTCATTTTTCGACAGAGTGATAGTCAGCACCTGCCCGAAGCAGCCAGAGCGGCTGACAGGCTACATCAGCGAGCTGGTGGCGCAGGGCGTGCAGTCGCAGCAGATCGAGGTGCTCTACCCCGTTCCGGGGGAGCCGCTGGCGGCGAGCCATTTACGGGCAGCTGAGCTGGCCCGCCGCGCGGGCTGGGGCAACTATCTGCTGCTGGACGACCGTACCTGTTTTGTCCGTCAGGAAAAAACCGTTAACAGCCTTAACCAACTGCTGGCCGCCTGCCGCGCGCTGCACTGGGACGTGCTGCTGCTGGGCTGCGAGCTGGAAAGAGGCCAGCCGCTGAAGGCGCTACCGGCGGCGATTCGTGTCACCTGCGCTTCCCGACCGGTGGCCTATGCGGTTAATCAGCCGCGATATAACGACTTTATCGTCATGCTGGAAGCCAGCCTCGAACAGCAGCGGGCAGCACCGGAGGATCTGAGCCTTCAGCAGAACCTGCAGTGGCAGCGGCTGTGTGAGAGCGGGCGCTGGTTTGCACTCTATCCCAGCTATATCTATCAGGACAGCGACGAATCCGGTCGGCCGCTGGCCCATCATTTTTTCCATAAACTGAATACTTTACGCGGTGCAGACAGCGCCGGGGAGCCAACGTGAATTCGACAGAAAGTTATACCCCTGAATATGTTTTACGCCTGCGGCAGTTTGCCGTGGCCTGTGATTGTCCCGGCTGCCAGCAGCAGCAGCCATGGCAGATAACCCAGCGCTGGCAGGATCAGATCCGTCACAGCGCACGGCCCGGCTGCGATCGCGCAGCGGAGGAGATTTTGTGCCGGGAAGATGCCTTTGTGTTGCACAGTGAGATGTCGGCGCAGCCGGAAGCCGCAGCGCTCGATCCGCGCCAGCAGGCGATGAACCAGGCTGCGATCAATCTGGCGATTGCCAGCGATGCACCGCCGGAACTGATCCTCTACGCGCTGGCTGTGCTGATTGGGAAAAGCCGCCAGCTGGCGGAGCCGCAGCAGATTGCCGCATTTGGCGACGAGCTGGTGGCGATGTTGCAGCAGGGCGCGATGGCGCAGGCGTTTGCGCAGCTGCCTCCGGTGGATACCTATAAGCTTGCCGAGCTTCAGGCATTAAGCCGCAGGGATCTGGATGCCAGCCTCGATTCGCTGACCGGAATAACGCTGATGCTGAAGCTGAACGAAATCAATGTGATGACCCCGCGCTATTTGCAGGAGACGCTGAGCGATCTGGAAAATGATGGTGAGCTGGCGGCGTTTATGCAGTTGCACCGCAGCATTTTTATCAATGTTTTGCTGTATGCTTTTTATCACCATGTTTTTCCGGGGGCGGATGAGCAGGCCTGGGAGCAGGAGTTCAACCGTCTGTGCCAGCAATTTTTTAGTGTGAAAATGCTCTGCGCGCTGTTTATTCAAAGCTATCTGGTGCTGGATGATGAGACGATCGCTGCGCTGTTTGCTGCCTGGCATCGTTCTGAGGAAGTCAGGGACGGTGACAATCCGCTGTTGGCGGGGATTTCGTTATTGAGGTAGCTTTAGCCTGCAAGTTCGGTGCGTTACGCTGGCTGGTTGTGTCTCCGTTCGGGTGGTCCTCGCGCCGCTTCGTGGTGCCCTCACTGTGTTCGTCAGCCTGACGGACTGTCACAGGCGAGTAACTGTTTCGTGTTTATTGCGGAATCGGTGGCTGGCGCTGGCTGGTTGTGCCCCCGATCGGGCGGTCCTCGCGCCGCTTCGCGGTGCCCTCACTGTGTTCGTCAGCCTGTCGGACCGTCACAGACGCGCGTCCTGCGCGGCTGTGCCTTTCGCCCACGTCCATGTGGGCGAATCCTGGCTTCCTCGCTGCGTTCAGCGCTGCGGATTGCCCGATCGGGGGCACAGCCAGCCTGCTTTCTGACGTTCGTGTTGCCTGAAAATAAAAGAGTGTCCCTGCTGGTGAATCTGTTTTCAGTTTCCGTCAACGCTGTTGATTATCCGGTCGATGAAGCAACTATTTTGTTCATGAGGCTTCGAGCTTCATATAAAAGCCAGAAGTGAATAACGCTTAGGGAACGACAAATCCTCCAGGTACTGGAAGGCGTTTTTGACCAGAAAGTTGTTGTCCTAATCAGTAGGCAGGTTTTGCAGAAAAACAGATTGCTTTTTTGTAGAGGAAAAACAGCGAGCACAATGCTTCGAGGGGATCGCCGGGTAGCCCCCCACGCCGATCCCCAAACACTATGGTACCAGCAGCCAGCAACAAACATTTCAACAGGAAAATTAGCAGGTAGCCCCCACACGCCGAACCCCGGTGCACCATGATGCCAGCAACCAGCACTCCCCAAATTTACCGGGAATAAAGGAAATCCTGCGGATCGTTATGCAACAGCGCGCCTAACATCTCCTGCTGGCTGCTCAACAACAAACCGTTGTGCTGATTCAACTGCTGGCAGCGCTGCGCCTGCTGCTCAAGCTGATTCCACCACCCGGTGGCCCGCTCACGCAGCGCGGTGGGCAGACGGGAAAACAGCGCCAGCAGCCCGCGACCGTCCGGCGACAGTGAGAAACCGACCAGCGTCTCAGCACGGCGGCGCGCGCTGGCCTGTAGCAGCGGATAAACCGCCATCAGATCGTCACCAATCTCCTCGCTGCGTGCAGCATGACAGGCAAGCATTGCCTCGCGCTGCTGCTCCAGCAAAGCCAGCAGCCGCTGATAGCGATCGGTATCCTGCTGCAAATCGTGCAGCAGCGCCTTTACGCGTTCGGTCTGGTTACTCATCGGCGGTAATAATCCATCATGGTTTGTGCAAGTGATGCCGGGTCGGTATCCAGCGCGCCCTTGCTGATGGCCGCCTTCATCTCTGCCACGCGCTGGCTGTCCACTTCAGGCATGCCGCGCAGCGCCTGCTGGGCCTGACTGATCGGCGTAGCTGAAACGGAGGGGGCCGCAGCAGAGGTTTTCACATTCTCTGTGGCCGGGCTTTTTATGGTGTTTTGCATGGCGCTGCCTGGGACTAAGAGATTAGAGGTAATTTTCATCGCTGGTTACAACCCAAATTCGTTTAAATATCGTCTACTTTCCAATAGCGACCCGCTGGGGAAGAACTTAAATCAGTGATGAAATAATTTCCGCATGATATCCGCCGGACAGTGCCAAAGCGGAAGTTTTCCTTCCGCCTGGCCAATTACTGCGAAGGTGCCAACAGCATATGCACCACGCCAGGCCCTTCCACCACGGCGCTGACGGTACGCTGGCTGGTCAGATTTTTCACCTTGATCACGTCGCCCTTGCGGCCTTTCTTCATCGCCTCGCCAATCATCTTCGCCTGCACGCCGTCCTGTTCGGCCAGCATCACCACGCGCTGGCCGCGTTCCACCATTACCGGCTGTTCCAGCAGGGAAGGGGAAATCGGCTGCATATCGCGAATGCGTTTCTTCACCGTCAGACCGATGGCGTCGTCAGGGTTAACGATAATGCCGTCGCGCAGCCCGGTAATGTTCTTCTTTTTCATCTCCACGTCGCTGGCCGCCAGCAGCTTGCCGCGTTCCAGGGTGTTCTTCGCCACCAGAATCGGCAGGTAAATATCGGGTTTAACCGTGACGTTAATTTCCCAGCCGTTCGCTCCCTCACAGCGAATATCGTAGCGCAGTCGTGATAAATCAGGGCGATCGCTGACCGGCATGGCCACGCTCAGCGGGCGGGAACAGCGCGCAAAGCGGCTGGCTTCCGTAGGGATAAAAACGTTGATTTTGGTTTGATAGCCCTGCCATTTTTTCAGCGTGGCCACGCGTTTGATATCCGCATCGGCGCTGGCCACGGCCTGGTTGTAGATCTGCTTGCGGGCGGTTTGCGGTTCGGGGGCGGCAGCGGAAAAGAAGGTCACTCCCCACAGTGCCAGGCAGAGGAAAGAGGCCTTCCCCTTTGTCATCGGATTATTCATATAAACCTCGAAAAATCAATCAATTAAAAAGTTGGCACGCTTGTTGCTATAAAGCGTGTGAATCATTGTTTAACTGAGGTTTTAACGTGGGAATAAGTTTTGACAAGGCATTGAGCATTCATCCAGCCGCACTACAGCTTCGACTTTCCCGAGCAGAGCTGTTGTCGGCCAACCTGGCTAATGTCGATACCCCAAACTTTCAGGCTAAAGATATTGATTTTGCCTCCGAGATGCAACGTTATCAGAGCAAAATTTCGTTAGGTTCTTCTCATGTGGTGAAATATCGCGTGCCTTATCAACCCTCTACGGATGGCAACACCGTTGCCCTTGACGTGGAGCAGGCCGAATTCGCGAAGAACCAGCTGGATTATCAGACCAGCCTGCAGTTTTTGAATTCGAAACTAATTGGCCTCAAACAGGCCATTGAAGGGAAATAACCATGTCATTTAACGACATTTATCGCGTGTCAGGTTCAGCGATGACGGCGCAGACGGTACGCCTGAACACCATCGCCAGCAACCTGGCGAATGCGGAGTCCCCGGCGGCCAGCGAGGAAGCGACGTATAAAGCGCGCCGCCCGGTTTTTGCGGCGGTCTATCAGCGCAGCCAGCTAATGGACACTTCGGCCATGCCGGGAGCCCGCGTACAGGTGCTGGACGTGGTGGAAACCGGTTCGGCGATCCGCCGCTATGAACCGGGCAACCCGTTGGCAAACGCCGACGGCCAGGTGTTCTACCCGGATATCAACACGGTAGAAGAGATGGCCGACATGATGTCGGCATCGCGTAATTTTGAAACCAACGTTGAGGTATTGAACAGCGTGAAAAGCATGCAGCAGAGCCTGCTGAGACTGGGAGAAGCCTGATGAGCGTGCGTAATGTAGAGAGTGGCTATCACAGCGACGACATCAATGCGCCACGCGCGCCGACGGGTAACGGCGGCAACGATCTCAACGATATGTTTATGAAGCTGCTGGTAGCGCAGATCCAGAATCAGGACCCGCTGAATCCCACCGACGGCACGGAATATGTCGGCCAGCTGGCGCAGATGACCCAGGTGCAGTCGATGCAGAATATGACCGGCATGATGCAAACCGCCACCACGCTGGTGGATAACCTGCAGGTGCTGGCGATCGGTAATCTGGCCGGTCAGACGGTGATGGTGCGTTCCGACAAAACCAATCTGGACGGACAGCCGATTGATGGCCGCCTGACGTTGGATCACCCGTCCAGCAACGTGACCGTGCATATCAAAGACGCTGCAGGAAATGAAACCACGCTCGAGCTGGGCAAACAGGAAAAAGGCCTGGTGGAGTTCAGCATCGATCCGAATGAACTGGGCCTTGAGAAAGGCGAATACACCCTGTCGGTGGTGACGGATGAGGGGGGCGTAAAAGTGCCGATCGAGATTGCCGGCACCGTTAACAGCGTGCGCATTGGGCCGGACGGCTCGGCGCTGCTCAATATACCAGGCCTGGGCGAAATTCCCTTCTTCAATATCAGTCAGTTTGGCGGCCAGTCCGCGACTGCCAAAGCGTAAGGATTTTAGTGATGAGTTTTAATATTGCCACCTCCGGGTTAAATGCGATTACCCAGCAGATGAATGCCATCAGCAACAATATCGCCAACAGCGGTACGACCGGCTATAAGTCAATGCGCGCTGAGTTCTCCGCGCTGTATGCCGGCAGCGCCCCGCTGGGCGTGGGTGTCAGCAGCCTGTCGCAGAGCATCTCCACCGGCGGAGGCATTTCCGGCACCGGGCGCAACCTTGACCTGGCGATCAACGGTAACGGCTTCTTTGTCGTCCGCGATACCAACGGCAGCACCAGCTACACCCGTGCCGGCTACTTCGGTACCGATAACGACGGCTATCTGGTTAACAATATGGGCAGCAAGCTACAGGGCTACCCGGTCAACGCCGAAGGTAAATTGCAAAGCGGCACCATTGGCGATCTGCAAATCAACGCCAGCGGCCTGCCGGCCAAAAGCTCATCGACGCTGGATTTTGTGGCCAATCTGGACGCGCGCGCCGAGGCAAAACCGGACGATCCGGCCTTCGATCCGGATAATAATGACACCTTTAATAACAGCTACACCTCGCAGGTTTACGACTCGCTGGGCCGCGAGCACACCCTGACGCAGTACTTCGTCAAAAACGACGAAAACAAGTGGACGGCTTACTACGTGGTAGATGGTGATAAGGCCAATGCTACCTCTTCCTCTCTGGAGTTTGATACCAACGGCCTGCTGACTAACCCGACCGGCCCGGTCAATGTCACCGCGCCGGCGGCCGGCGCTAACGATCTGAATATCAACATCAACTACGGCGGCGGCAGCCAGTACGGTTCTGATTTCTCGGTCAGCAAAAATAAGGCCGACGGCTATAAATCGGGCGAGAAGACCGGTCAGCAGATCGATGAAGACGGTATGGTCTATGCCACCTTCAGCAACGGCCAGCGTTTACTGCAGGGGCAGATGGTGCTGGCGAACTTCACCAATCCCGACGGCCTGCAGGCCACCGACGGCACCACCTGGCAGCAGACTAACGCGTCCGGCGCGCCGCTGCTGGGCACGCCGAAGTCGGGCATGTACGGCACCATCAAATCCGCCGCGCTGGAGTCATCCAACGTCGATCTGACCGCCGAACTGGTGGGGCTGATGTCGGCACAGCGTAACTATCAGGCGAATACCAAAGTCATCTCGACCAACGATCAGATGATGAACGCCCTGTTCCAGGCGCTGTAATTATGGATCGCCTTATTTATACCGCGGTCAGCGGTGCCAATCGTAGTCTGAACCAGCAGATGATCCACGCCAACAACCTGGCCAATGCCAATACCGAAGGCTTCCGTGCCGATCTGGAACGGGCCAACAGTCAGCAGGTGGCGGGTTACGGCTACAACAGTCGCTACCAGGTCAACAGCGCCAACGGCGGCATCAATATGGCCAACGGCGCGCTGAAAGAAACCGGCCGCGAGCTGGATATTGGTATTCGCGGCGACGGACTTATCGCCCTGCGCGAGGGGCGTCGTGAGGTGTATACCCGCAATGGCCATATCGACATTGATGAAATGGGCAATCTGTCAGTCAACGGTAAACCCCTGCTGGGTGAAGCCGGCCCGATCCAGCTGCCGCCGTTTTCCGAAGTGGCGATTGGCGATGACGGTACGATCTCAGTGATCCCCGAGAGCGGCGATCTGGACGCGGCGATGGACGTGGATCGCATCAAGCTGGTGGATGTTCCCGCCAACCGCCTGCGTAAAAACGATGACGGTCTGCTGGTCAGTACCCGCCGAACCGAACCGCGCAGCGAAAGCGTGCAGGTTGCCAGTGAACATCTGGAAACCAGCAACGTCTCGGCAATTAACGAAATGGTGGCCACGGTATCGCTCAGCCGTCAGTTCGAAGCACAAATCAAAATGATGAAAGCGGCTGAAACGCTGGCGCAGGCGGGCAACCGGCTGATCCGTGGCAGCTAATCAAGAAGGAACGACAGTTATGAATCCCGCATTATGGGTCAGTAAAACCGGGCTGGCGGCGCAGGACGCCAAGATGGGCGCCATCTCCAACAACCTGGCTAACGTCAACACCACCGGCTTTAAGCGCGATCGCGTGGTCTTTGAAGATCTGTTCTATCAGACCCAGCGCGCGCCGGGCGTGGCGCTGGATCAGAACAACAACACCCCCGGCGGCATCCAGTTCGGTAGTGGGGTGAAGATCCTCGGCACCGAGAAATCGTTTACTACCGGCTCCATTCAGGTGACCTCGAAAGAGCTGGACGTGGCGATTACCGGCCAGGGCTTTTTCCAGGTGGAAACGGCGGACGGTGATATCGCCTACACCCGCGCAGGGAACCTGCGCGTCAATGCCGACGGCGTGCTGACCAACGCTCAGGGGCTGCCGCTGATACCGGGCATCGAGCTGCCGCAGGGCACCAGGAGCATCGGCATTGCCAAAGACGGCACGGTAACGGCGCAGGTCGGCGGCGAAAGCGAGCCGGCCGAGCTGGGGCAGATCACGCTGGTGAACTTTATCAACCCGGCCGGACTGGAAGCGACGGGCGGTAACCTTTACCGCGAAACCACCGCCAGCGGCGAAGCCTTCGAAGGTGTGCCGGGTGAAGAGGCGTTTGGTGAACTGGAGCAGGGTGCACTGGAAGGTTCCAATGTGCAGGTGGTGGAAGAGATGGTCGATATGATCACCGTACAGCGTGCCTATGAGATGAACGCAAAAATGGTCTCAGCCGCTGACGACATGCTGAAGTTCCTTAACCAGCAGGTGTAACCCGTAATCATCCGGCGCGGAAAGTCGCTTTCCGCCCGGCATAAGCAGAACAAAATCCGTATTGACAGGAAATAACATGAACAAGAACCTGCTGCTGGCCACCATCGTGCTGCTGAGCGGCTGCGAAAGTTCGCCCTATCTGGTGCAGAAAGATGACGCCGAGTTTGCACCGCCGTCAGATTTCAGTCAGCCCGCCGCCACCGTGCGCGGCGGCGGACTTTATCAGAGTAGCTATAACTGGTCGCTGACTCAGGATCGCCGTGCCTATCGCGTGGGCGACATTTTGACCCTGCTGTTGGACGAGTCCACCCAGTCGAGCAAGCAGGCGAAAACCAACTTCGGCAAAAAGAACAATGTGGAGCTGGGTGCGCCCTCCGTGGCTGGTAAAACGCTGGATAAGCTGAGCGGTTCGCTCTCCGGCAATCGCAATTTCAACGGCAACGCCACCTCTGCTCAGCAAAACATGTTGCGCGGATCGATAACCGTGGCGGTGCATCAGGTATTACCCAACGGCGTGCTGGTGGTGCGCGGTGAAAAATGGCTGACGCTGAACCAGGGGGATGAGTATATGCGAGTCTCTGGCCTGGTGCGTTCCGAAGATATCAGCCGCGATAACACCGTTTCCTCACAGCGTATCGCCAACGCGCGCATCTCCTATGCTGGTCGCGGTGCGCTGAGCGACGCGAACTCCGCCGGATGGCTGACGCGCTTCTTCAATCACCCGCTGTTCCCGATTTAAGGTTTTGATTATGTTTCGTTATTTATTACCTCTGCTGCTCACCGGCCTGTTTGGCGCGGCAACACCGCTTCTGGCGCAGCCGCTCAGCCAGCTGGTCGATGTGCAGGGCATTCGCGGCAACCAACTGGTGGGCTACAGCCTGGTGGTCGGGCTGGACGGCACCGGCGATCGCAACCAGGTGAAGTTCACTAACCAGTCGGTGACCAATATGCTGCGTCAGTTCGGCGTACAGATGCCGGCGAAAATTGACCCGAAGGTGAAAAACGTGGCCGCCGTGGCGCTGAGCGCCACGCTGCCGCCGATGTACGCACGCGGCCAGACCATTAACGTCACCGTCTCATCGATGGGCGATGCCAAAAGCCTGCGCGGCGGCACGCTGCTGCTGACCCAGCTGCGCGGCGCCGATGGTGAAGTCTATGCGCTGGCGCAGGGCAACGTAGTGGTGGGCGGCGTAAAAGCCAGCGGCGACAGCGGCTCCAGTATCACTATTAATACGCCGACCGTCGGCACCGTGCCCAATGGCGCAACGGTGGAGCGCGAAATCCCCAGTGATTTCGTTGAGAGCAACGAGGTTTATCTTAACCTCAAGCGTCCGAGCTTTAAAACCGCCAACAATATTGCCGTCGCTCTGAATCAGCGTTTCGGCAGCGGCACTGCTCAGGCCAAAAGCGCCACCAATGTCTCGGTCAGTGCGCCGAAAGAGGCCAGCGCGCGGGTGGCCTTTATGTCGATGCTGGAGGAGGTCCAGATCGACGCCGGTAAACAGCCTGCCCGCGTAGTATTCAACGCCCGTACCGGCACAGTGGTGATGGGCGAAGGCATTGTGGTACGTGCGGCGGCGGTGTCACACGGTTCACTGACCGTCACTATCAGCGAGTCAAAAAACGTCAGTCAGCCCGGCGCGCTTAGCGGCGGCAGAACGGCGGTAACGCCGGAAAGTGATATCGGCGTCAGTCGCGGTAAGGGACAGATGGTGATGGTTCCGGCGGGCACCAGCCTGCGCAGCATCGTGAATACGATTAACAGCCTGGGCGCATCACCGGATGACACCATCGCGATTTTGCAGGCGCTGCATGAAGCCGGGGCGCTGGACGCAGAACTGGTGGTGATCTGATGGTGAATGCAATCAGCACGCCGCTGCCGCCGGGCGCGGGCGATTTTACCGCACGGGTGAAGCCGAAAAATCTTGAAGAGGCTGCCGGAGAATTCGAAGCGATGTTTCTGCGCCAGATGCTGCAGGAGATGCGTAAAAGCGTGGATGCTCTCACCGGAGAAAACAGTCTGTTCAACAGTCGTGAAGCCCGCACGCTGCGCGATTTCTATGACGATGCGCTGGCGCAGGAGCTGGCCAGCCAGCGCACAACCGGTATTGCCGGGCTGTTAATTCAGCAGCTTTCAGACAACATCACTACGAGGTAACGATGAACTCTCTATTCAATATTGGTTACAGCGGGATGAGGGCGGCACAAACTCAGCTTAATGTCTCTGCGCTGAACACCGCCAACCTCGCCACGCCGGGCTACACCCGCCAGCGGGTTGAGCAGATGGCGATAGGTCCAATGGGCCAGTCGCGCTTTGACAGCGGCAGCGGCGTGGAAGTGACCAGCATTCGCCGCATGGCCGATCCGTTTCTGACCGGCCAGGTGTGGCGGGCGACCAGCGGTGGCAACTTTTATGCCACCTCGCAGAACTACCTTAGCCAGATGGAAACCATGATCGGTTCCGAAACCTCCGGGCTGGGCGACGGGCTGGATAATCTGTTCGGTGCCTTAAGCGGTGCGACGGAAAGGCCGGAAAGCCAGGCAATGCGTCAGGACGTGCTGTCCAATGCACAGCTGCTGGCGACCCGTTTTAATAAGCTGCAGGAGTTTATCAACAAGCAGCACAGTGATATCCGCAGCCAGCAGCAGAGCAGCATCGGTAGCATCAACACGCTGAGCGGTAATATTGCCGACTACAACAAGAAAATCACCGAGTCCGAAGCGCTGGGCGGTGATACCAGCATTTTACGCGACCAGCGCGATGAGATCGTGAAACAGCTGAGCAGCTTCGTTGACGTGCGTGTCAATGAAACCAGCGACGGTAGCTACACCGTAGCGCTGAACAGCGGGCAGCCGTTAGTCAGCGGCAGCACGGCGGGTAAGCTGGAGATGAAACAAAGCAATGGTAGTCACAGCCTGTCGCTGGCGTTTTCCAATACCACTTTCCCGGTCGAGATGGCCTGCGGCGGCGCGCTGGGCGGTCTGCACCACTATGAAACTGAAACGCTGGCCGGGATGGAAAACTCGGTGCAGGGGATGGCGCAGTCGCTGGCCGAGGCGTTTAACAGCCAGCTTGTGGCAGGGTTTGACCGCAACGGCAATCCCGGCAAACCGCTCTTCAGCTTCGATCTGGCTAATCAGAACGGCATGCTGCAGCTGACCGACATCAGCTGGGATGAGCTGGCGTTCTCAAGCCTGCCGGACGCTGACGGTAACAACGATAACCTGAAAAAGCTGATTGAAATCGGCAATATGGCGATGGATATCCCGGGGATGGGAGAGACGACATTATCCAACGCCAGCGCCACGCTGGTCGGTACTGTTGCGACAAAAAGCCGGGACAATCAGGCAGCGCTGGAGGCGGCGTCCTCACTGTTAACCCAAACGGAAAACGATCGCAGTAACTACAGCAGCGTGCTGGAAGACGAGGAAGCGATCAATCTGATCGTTTACACCAAAGCCTATCAGTCCAACATGAAAGTGATTTCAACCGGCGATCGGATCTTCAGCGATCTGCTGGCACTGTTCTGATTCAGAGGGAGCGATTATGCGTATCAGCAGTCAGAGTTTTTCCAACAGCATCATGCTGAATTTTAACCGCAACAACGGCAAGCTGTTTGCCGTGCAGAACAAGATCAGTTTGCAAACGCGCATTCTGAAGCCGTCCGACGATCCGATCGCCAGTTCTCAGCTGACCAGGCTGCGCCGGGAGCAGTCAGCAATTAACCAGTATCAGACCAATATTCAGCGTCTATCGGGGAATCTGGCCACCCAGGAGAGCAGCATCAAGGGCTGCGAGCAGCAACTGCTGGCGATGAAAGATAAGCTCCAGGAGGCGATGGGCGGTACGCTGTCGGTGGAGGAAATCAGCGCCTACGGCAAAGAGCTGGAATCGATGCTGGAAGCCACCGTCACCCTGGTGAATACGCGCGACGAGGACGGTCGCTACCTCTATTCCGGTACCAAAACCGGCCAGCAGCCGATGGTATTTGATGAAGAGAGTAAAACCTGGTCTTATCAGGGCAACGATGACACCGCCAGCACGCTGGTTTCCAGCGGACAGGAAATCCAGGTCACCACGGCACTGGCCGCGGCTTTCGGTGACGATCTTGCCACGCTGAATAGCCTGCAGCAGGTGGTGACGAAAATGCAGGACGGCACGCTGGCTCCTGTGGACTACTTCGGGGATATGCAGGCGGCATTTAACGCTATTGAGGAGACGCACGGCAAGGTCGGCGCACTGTATACCGAGCTGGGTGGTCGGCAGAACCGGCTGAGTCTGCTGAAGGATATCCACGAAGACAATAACGTGGTGACCGATACGGTGATGAGAAGCCTGACGCAGCTGGATATGTATGAGGCGAGCATTGAACTGAGCAGCCTGTACAACGCCACGGTCGGCGCGCAGAAAAGCTACACTAAAATCCAACAGCTTTCGCTGTTCTCACTGATTTAAGACAGCCACATGATCCAGGTAAATCCTCGTTCCGGGGCAGCAGCCCCGACAACGCTCAGCACCGCTGCCGCCGCCGGGAAAGCCGAGCTTACAACCCGTTCATCGGCGGCAGCGGCCGTCAGTCCGGTTGCTCAGTCCGCGCAGAAAGCGGCGGCAGCGGCGTATCCCGATCGTCCGTTAATCTCCTCGGAACCGCTGCGCTATAACGTGCAGCTTAACCAGCAGCTTACCGCCGTGCAGCAGGCGGACGGCTTCCTGCTGGAGACCGAAAAACAGCTGCTGCAGCTTAACCACCTGATTGCCCGGCGCGGCGCGGCGGGTGAGGTGGTGAAGCAGGCGGAGAACCTGCAACAGCTGCTGGCAAAGCGTGAATCGCTTTCCGGCGGCACGATCGATCGCCAGCTTCAGCTCAGCCTGCAAAGCCAGCCAACGGTCAATTTCAGCCTGCAGGACGGCGCGGCGCTGCTGCATGATGAACGCCCGGAAGTGCTGACATTTTCCCTCGCGGGTCGCCAGCGCGCCATCAGCGCGGCGGAGCTGGACGGCAGCTCGCCGCAGCAAAACCTGCTACGGCTGAATCAGGCGCTGGGTAAGTGGGGTATTCATGGCCAGCTCAGCGGCGGCCAGCTGAATTTTGAAGTGGGCGAGCAGCGCTGGCCGGAGGTCAGCCAGCATCTCAGCGTGCAGGGCAGCGGTGAACGCTATCCGCAGGGACAGTTTTACCCGTTGAAGCCGCAGGTGGAAAGCGGGCTGGAGGAGACGTTGCAGCAGCTGGTGCGTGCACCCGGCAGCGGCAGTGCGCTGCTCGGCAGTTTTGAGCAGTCGCTGGAAACCGTCACCCGCCAGCGCCGTACGCTACAGGGAATTCGCGGTCGGGTTCAGCAACGGATTGACAGTATGGCAACCTTCAGCGGTCCGTCTTCGGCGTTGCGGGCGGCGGAAGACGTTGCCGCCCAGCTGCGCAAGACTGGTTTTAGCGGCGTATCACAGGCGCTGGCGGGCCAGGCCAACGTGCAGGGCGCGCGGGTTCGTAACGTACTGGCGGCGGCCTGATCCTGTTTCGGGGCCGTCACTGGCCCCGGCGGGATCGACAACATCATGTTTTTACTGAAATAAGCTAATGATTTCGACTTTTTTCAATTATTTTTCCTCTCACGCTTAATTATCCCCGCAGGCCTGCCGCTTATCTCTAGTACTGGAAACGGAATCACGGTGATTCCTCGAGGAGAAAAAATAATGGCACTTTCTATTTTCACCAACGCCGCCTCAATGAGCTCGACCAACGCAATGAACAAAGCCACCGGCAGCCTGAACGTTGCGATGCAGCGCCTGGGCACCGGCAAGCGCATCAACTCAGCGGCCGATGACGCAGCGGGCCTGCAAATCGCAACCCGTCTGCAGGCGCAGTCAAACGGTATGGGCGTGGCCAAGCAGAACATCGCCAAAGCAACTGCGATGATGCAGACCGCAGAAGGTGCATTTGATGAAGTGAACAACATCCTGTACCGCATGAAAGATCTGGCTACCCAGGCTGCGGATGACACCAACAGCAGTGACGACCGTGCGGCGATCACCTCTGAATTCGGTGAGCTGAACTCAGAGCTGGAAAACATCATGAGCAACACCTCTTATGGCACCGAGAAACTGCTCTCTTCCATAAGCGGTAGCGTTTCCGGCAAGATGGCCCAGGAAATGCAGTTCCAGATTGGTTCCAGCACCGACGAAACGCTGAAAGTGAACTTCGGTGCAGATATGACCAAAGTGACCGATTCACTGAAAACGCTGCTCAGTTCTGACCTGAGCTCGGCAACCGGTGGTAACACGGCAATTAACGAACTGAACACCGCCATTAAAGAAGTGGGTTCAATGCGTTCTTCTCTGGGTGCCAACATTAACCGTCTGGGCCACACTGCGGCTAACCTGGCCAACATGCAGGACAACACCAACGTTAACCTGGGCATCATTCGTGATGCGGACTTCGCAACCGAAGCCACGAATATGACGCGTAACCAGATGCTGACGCAGTCAAGCCAGGCGATGCTGAAGCAGGCTAACGGCATGAGCCAGATGGTTCTGGGCATGCTGGGTTAATCCCCTTTCTGATTATCAAAAACACCGCTCACGTAGCGGTGTTTTTGTTTCCTCTGGCGGAAATTCTTTACCGCTTTTTGCGGAAATAATATTTCCTTCCTTTAATTTAACATTATGAAAAATAACAACTTTAAAAATTGGCACACGATTTGCTATTAACTGCGTATAAACACGATTTCATTGACGTCAGTCGCAGAGCTGGCGAAGAGAGGCAACTATGAGTTGGCTAGACAGTTTCGATCCGCAAACTATCTCCCAGCAGCTGGCGATGGCCAGCATCAGCGCGCAGCAGTCGCAGCTGAAAAATCAGCAGAACCGGGTTTCAGAGCAGCAGAAAGCGCTGACCACGCTGAAGACCGCGCTTACCGATTTTCAGTCGGCGCTGAAAGGGCTTGCCGTGAGCGGCAGCAGCGGCGGCATGGTGAAAAACAGCGCCACTGCCAGTCAGGAAGGGTACGTCTCGCTCAGTGCCAGCAGCAGCGCAAAAAAAGGGCTGTACAACATCAACGTCAAAGAGACGGCCAGTGCCGATCAGAAAGCGTTCGAAAGCCTGACCGATGCGGATATCGCCGCCGCCAGCGGCAACCTGAAAATCAGCATTGGCGAGAAAGAGATCGATATTGATATGTCCTCCGTCAGCAACCTGGCGGAACTGCGCGACAAAATCAACGTGGACAGCGGCAACTCGGGCGCAACGGCGTCGCTGGTGAAGCAGAACGGCAAGAACATTCTGATGATCAGCAGCGATAAAACCGGGGCTGACAACGCCGTCACCCTGACCGCCGACGATGCCGCGCTGCACGGTCAGCTGACCACTCAGGCCACGCAGATTTCAACGGCGAAGGATGCGGTGATCACCATGGGCGACGGCGCGATGACCTTCACCAGCAGCACCAATACCTTTAAGGACACCATTCCCGGGGTAGAGCTGACGGTGATCCGCAAAACCGCCGACGATGAGCCGCTGATTATCAACGTTGATAACGATGCGGCCGGTACCCGCGAACAGGCCAATACCTTTGTTGATGCCTACAACAAGCTGCGTAAGCAGCTGGACGAGCTGACCAAAAGCGGCAACAGCGACGGAACCGTGGCACGTGGCGCCCTGGCCGGGGATTCCGGGATCAACGCGCTGGAAAGCAAGCTGAATTCCCTGCTGCGCACCGAATTCAACGGCGCGAAGCTGGCGGATTTCGGCATCACCCCGGACAAATCAGGCCAGCTGAAGCTGGACGGCAAGCAGTTCGAAGAGGCGCTGAAAGAGAAACCGGATGCGTTCAATGCCCTGTTCGACGGCAACAGCGGCCTGCTGAAACGGGTAGAAAAAGAGGCGCTGGATACCTTTCTTAGCGGTACCAAAGGCACGCTGAAGCAACGCCAGGAAAGTCTGGACCGCAAAAGCGAACAGCTGAGCCGCAAGGACGCGCAGATCCAGACACGCTACGAGACCACCTTCAATCGTTACGTGAAGGAATTCACCAATATGAAAACCATCATCGCGCAAATGAACCAGACGATGGGGCAATTCTTCTAGGAGTTTGACAGACAGTTATGTACGGAAATTCTAACGACTTTTCGCAGTATCAGGATGCCGATCTGGCGATCCGCACCGCCGCCGCCACCCCGCATCAGCTGGTGGTGATGCTGTTCAGCGGTCTGATGGATGAGCTGACTCGCGCTAAAGGCCATATCCAGGCACGTCGCTTTGAGCGCAAGGCGGAGAGCATCAACAAATGCATCGATATTCTCAACGCATTAACCAGCGCCCTCGACTACGAGCGCGGTGGCGAACTGGCCCTGCGTCTGGCCGGGCTTTACGACTACTGCGTGTACCGCCTGTATGACGCCAGCCACCACCTTTCCGTAGAGCAGATAGCCGAGGTGGAGACCATTCTGCGCAATATCCAGGAAGGCTGGGAAGGGATGGGGGCGTGATGGATCAGCGCATTCTTCAACTGGGGCAGGCGCTGGAACAGGCGGCGGCTGACGAAAGCTGGGATGAGATCCGCCGCATTGACGCGCGGATTAGCCAGCTACTGGTCGCGATTCGTGAACAGGGATTGCAGGATGCGCTGCGTGGCGATCTGGATCAGCTTCGCCGCAGCCACCTGCGGGTAGCCAAAACCTGCCGTGAACAGCATGACCTGCTGCAAATGAAAATTCAGCAGTTTCAGCAAAACCAGGAACGGCTGCAGGCCTATGCGCTGTTCTCGGAAAGCCATGAGGAGAATGAATAATGTCAACGATCTCTGCCTCTGCGGGCGCATCAATGCTGGCCGGCACGCCGTTGACCGGCATCGCGCCACAGCCTGCTACTTCAGCCCTGCCAGGCCGGTCGCTGGCAGGGAGCCTGCCGCCGATGGCCATGCCGTCGTTCCAGCCGCAGGGGGAGATCGCCGTGCCGCCGGCTGATGAGGAGACCCAGGCCGCCGACAGCGATCCCCAGCAGCTGCTGGATCTGCTGCTGGCGGCTTCGGTTGGGCAGACTCCGGAAGAGGCAGCGGCTCTCTCTGTGCGTGTTGCGGCAGCCGTTTCGCCACACGACGGCGGCGATATTTCAGCGCTGAACCCACAGGCGGAGAGCGCCGAACTGCTGAGAAACAGCCTGCTGGCTGCAGGCAGCCCGTTAAGCGGTGTGCCGCAGACGGAAATGAAAGTGTCGTCGTTGCCAGGGGAGGCCCCGGTGACGCCACTCGCGGCGGCGGGCCGCGGCGCCATGACGGCGATGCCGGCATTCGTCATGCAGTCCTCGGCGGTGCAAACCGCAGGCTCAGAAGCGGATACGGCGGAGTTTGCCATGCATAACACACCGAAAAAGCTGGTAACGCCGGCCGATGCGCTGCTGGTCAGTCAATCAGTGCAACAGATGCTGCGTGTAAATCGCGAGCCTTCCGTAGCGGAAAGCACGCTGCTACCTACTGCTCCACCGCTGGTCAATACGCTGCTGAAAGGGGAGGTAAACGGCGCAAAACTGCCGACTATCACTTTACCGGCCGCCCCCGAGCAGCAGGCGGAAGCGCTGCAAAAGGCGCTGGCTGAACGGCTGGAAATGCAGATCGACAGGCGCGTTCAGAAGGCGACGATCCGCCTCGATCCCCCTAACCTGGGGAAGATGGATATTTCGATCCATTTCGAGTCGGGAAAACTGCTGGTTCAGATTCAGGCAGCACAGCCTGAAGTTACTCGCTTACTGCAGCAGGTCAGCCATGAAATGCGCGCCAGTCTCAGTGAGCAGAACAACGTTCAGGTGAACGTACAGGTGTCGACCCAGAGCGGTGATAGCCGCCATCAACATCGACACCGCGATCGGCCGGAAACGGCGATTGCAAATAATAACGAAGAGGTGACCCCGCAGCAGCATGGCACCGACGGCACAATACTGACAATGGTTTAATTATGAATATAAAGACGTTAATACTGAATTTTATTCTGATGCTGATCGCGGCAATTATCACCGCGCTGCTGGTTCTGGCCGGCTCAAGGTATCTGGATAATAAATCTGATAACAGCGAAAGCGGTTCTTTCCTTTCTTCAAAACCGGCAAATGATAAGAAAAATCTGCAGTTTGTTGAAATTAAAAACCTGGTCATCACCCTGAAAAGCAACGGCGTTAAAGAACGCTATCTGTTGCTGGATTTGGCACTGACTACGCACGATGAAGCACAGTCGAAAAGGGCGGAAAGTCTGTTGCCGAAAATTAAAGGTATCGCGGTGGATGTGCTGACTTCAATGGACTACAGCGAGGTGCGCGGTATGGCGGTGATGGAACTCCGGTCGCTGATGATGGAACGCTATCAGTCCGCTTTCCATAACATCAATGTCACCATTCCTTTTGACGACGTGACCATTTCTAAAATGGTCTTCCAGTGATGAACCGCCATGAGCACTTTTACTGATATAACGGCGCTGTCACCCGTCGAAGAGAGTCGCTTTATACAGCAGTGGCTGCCTCTGGTGAAGAAAGTCGTTCGTCAGCTGTCGCCACAGGCTAACGGCATAATGGATCGTGAAGATATTGAGCAGGTGGCGCTGATGGGGCTGCTGGAATCGCTGCGGCGCTACGGTCAGCCGGACGAACAGTTTGCGGGCTACGCCATGCAGCGCGTGCGCGGCGCGGTGCTCGATCAGTTCCGTTTACACGACTGGCGCCCTCGTACGCTGCGGCAGAAAACGCACAAAATCAATGACGGCATTCGCGCTATCACCCGCAGCCTGGGACGAGAACCGACGGATGAAGAAATCTGTCAGCAGCTTGAACTGAGCCCCGAGGCGTGGCTGGAACATCAGCAGCTGGACTCGGCCTGTGCTCTGGAAAGCCTGGATGAGATCCTCTCCGCCGAGGGTAGTGGTCAAACTACTTCGTTCGCCGGACGCGAGCTGGAAGACGAGGTGAATATCCAGCGAACGCTGACGCTGGCGTTAACCAGCCTTGATGAGCGCGAACGTATCATTCTCAATCTTTATTACCAGCAGGGGATCAGCCTGAAAGAGATCGCTTTAGTTCTTGATTTAACCGAAGCGCGGGTTTGCCAGCTGAATAAAAAGATAAGTGAAAAAATTAAAGCCTTTTTTTAAAGGAAAAGAAAATGCAGAAACTATTGGGATTAATCGTGGTTTTGGGCTGCGTAGTTGGCGGCTACATGATGTCCGGCGGACGTATTTCAGCATTCTGGCAGCCCGGGGAATTAATTATTATTCTCGGGGCCGGAGTGGGGGCGATGGTTATTGCCAACCCGAAGCATGTATTAAAAACTATGTGGGTGCAGATTAAATCTGCCATAGGAAAAGATGAGCAGAATGCGGAATTTCAGCGTCAGCTTTTAATGCTGATGTACGAACTGCTGGAGCTGGTACAGGATGGCGGCCTGAAGGCGTTGGATGAGCATATTGATATACCGGAAAACAGTTCACTGTTTCAGAAGTACCCGCTGATCTTAAAGAACCGGGACTTTATTACTTTTATTTCCGACAACTTCCGGCTGATGGCTATGGGAAAAATTAACGAGCATGAAATGGAAGGGTTGCTGGAAGCAGAAATAGAAGCGGTGGAAGAGGAGATGCTGGTGCCTTCGCGCTCGCTACAGCGTACAGCGGAAGCGATGCCGGGATTCGGTATCTGTGCGGCGGTACTGGGGATCATTATTACCATGCAGTCGATTGACGGCTCGATTGCGTTGATCGGTCTGAAGGTGGCCGCCGCACTGGTGGGGACTTTCCTCGGGGTATTCTTCTGTTATTGCCTGATGGACCCGCTGTCTAACGCGATGGAGCAGTGCATGCGCAAACGCATGACCATTTTCTTCTGTATCCGCACCGTGTTGGTCAGCCACGTGGCCGGTAAACCCACCCTGTTGGCTGTTGACGCCGGACGCAAGTTGCTGTCGCTGGAGAGCAAGCCGACCTTTGCCACGCTGGACGGCTGGGTGAACGCCATGAACGAGACTGAAGAGTGAAGAGGGGAGCGCATACCACCATTATTAAGCGCGGTGGCAAAAAGGCCCATCATGGAGTGCATACCGGTGCGTGGAAGGTAGCCTTCGCTGACTTTACGCTGGCGATGATGGCGCTGTTTATGGTGCTGTGGATTGTAGGCGCGGTGTCAAAAGAGGAGCGGGAGGAGATTGTTGCTAACCTGAACGGTACCTCGATTTTTGACGGCACAGTATTCAGTCCGATTAGCGATCCGGCAGCGATTGTCGGTCCTGCGCCCATTATGACCAGCCTGCCTGTGCAAGCCGCCGAGGAGATCGAACCCACTGGGCAGGAACCGTCGCAGCCGGAGTCGCTGGAAAATGTATTGTCGCGTTCGGATCGCGAGCTGAATGAACTGGGCGAGGCGATAGCCCGTATCACGGCAGAGTTAAATGCGCAGGGTAATCTATCGCTGGAAAAAGTCCCGCAGGGTCTGCGCATTCTGCTGCAGGATGACGACGATCGGGTGATGTTCGAACGCGGTAGTGCACAGATGACTCCTTTCTTTACTCGTCTGCTGAGCGAGCTGGCCCCGGTCTTTAATCGCATTGATAACAAGGTGATCATCAACGGCCACACCGATGCGGCTAACTACCGCGACAACGCCGGATACAACAACTGGAATCTGTCCGGCGATCGCGCACTGGCGGCCAGAACGGTGCTGGAGAAGGGGGGACTGGAGGCGAAGCGGGTACTTCAGGTGAACGCGATGGCGGATCGCATGCTGCTGGACCCGGGTAACCCGCTGTCGGCCCGCAACCGACGAATCGAGATTATGGTGCTGACCCAGTCGGCATCGGACACGCTGTATCAATTTTACGGACGTAACGGCGTCAATGTGGTTAAACCGATTGCCGAACGCCTGCAGTGATTCTGTCAGTGCCTTGAGTCAGAAGTCCGGGCTCAGCCGGCGGCAATTTGCCGCCGGTTTTTTTTAATGCTGTACATGCCTGCGGCGTATTTTATCCTGATACATGCAGCTGTCCGCATCGTGCATCGCCAGGTCCGGCGTACAGGCCAGCGGATTCGCCGCGATGACGCCCAGACTGGCCCCGCCATAATCAATCGGATTGCCGCGCAACTCATACCTTCCTGTCAGTTTCTCAGCCAGCTGGGCTTTAAACGTCTGCACGTGATCGTCGCTGACGGTGTCGAGCGGCGGTCCCAGACTGGCAATGATAAATTCATCCCCGCCCAGACGGCCGATGATATCTTCGTGCTCTGCAAACTGGCGCAACCGTTGCGCTATCGACTGTAGAAAACGATCGCCGCTTTCATGGCCGTAGCTGTCGTTAATGGCCTTAAAACCGTCGAGATCGACAAAGGCAACCAGCACCGATCGTTCCTCTATTGCCGCCGTGGCAAACAGTTTTGGCAGATAGTTGAACACCGAGCGGCGATTGGGGAGCCCGGTCAGTTCATCGGTCATGCTGACGGCGGTCAGCGCGTCGTTCGCTTCGCGCAGCTCCTGCAGCAGCTGTTCTTTACGGATGTACTGGCCGATCAGCTCGGCAAACAGATGGATGATCTGTTCCGCACGCCCCGACAGTGGGTGGCTTTGCGCACTGGCAGCACACAGGGTGCCGTACAGCATGCCGTCGTCCAGCATAATCGGTGTGCTGAGATAGGTGGTGATACCGAGCGCTTTGGCGGCTTCGGAATCGGGCCAGACGCCGGGCACATCGTTGGTGAAACTGCGGCCATCTTCCATCGCGCGTTTGCACAACGTATCCTGCCACGGCACCGACAGTCCTTCGGGGATCTGCATTTTCTGCGTGTTGCGGGCGTACAGGATATGCTGAAGCCCTTCGGCGTCATCAATATGCGTCAGGTAGGTTGATTCCATATCGGTAACCAGTTCGAGCATTTCCAGCAGCTGGCGCACAAATCCTTCCAGCGTTTTTTCCGACCCCAGCGCCGTTGAAATACGTTTAATCAAGTTTTCGGACATAGATTTTTTTCCTGGTAGCGGGTCAATCTGCGCCTGATAAACATCAGTGTTGTGAGTCGCCAGCTAAGTGCCGGAGCCAATCGACTTTATTTGGTAAAAAAAGCGTAAACGTATTCAGAAGTGCATAATTACAGATGAAAAAATTATGCAATTTATACTCGCAATGATCAATACGTACAGGTATCAACGCGGATATATTGTGTTAATTAATGGCGTTATCAGATTTGTGCCATTCAATATTGGTCCAACCAGTTTACAGAACCCGCTTACTGACTGCCGGGCATCGCCGCGCCGGAAGCGATAAACCATACCAAAAACGCCATTGCGGCAATAAAGATAACGGTAGGGGCTATCGCTCTTTTATTCACGGCTGCATACCTTTGAAGGGTTGAAAGAGTGTTGGACCGCTTGCTGAAACGGCACACTGACCGGGATGATAGCACAGGCGCCGCTGCTGACGATCGCTGAAAGCAGCCCGGCTGCTTACTTTTTCAGATTCCCTCCCGGTTCCGGCTGCGATTCAATACCCGGAATTTTCTTGCGCGCGGATGCGGCAAGCAGTTGACGTTCGCGATCGTCCAGCTGCTGATAAAAGAAACGCGCGGTGGCTTCTGCAACCTGCTGACGCTCCTGATCGATGGTCACCAGATGATAACTTTCCTCCAGCTGGATAAATTCGGTTTTACCACCGTAGTGCCGCTCCACGTAGCGGGAATTGGAAATATCCGTCACGTCGTCCTCACGCGCGTGGATTAACAGAGCCGGCACTCGGGTTGCAGGCATCACTTTTTTTGCCTCTCCGGCAAGGCGCAGCACTTCGCGCAGCATCACTCCGGGTGTGTTGGTGTGACCGGCGGCCGAACTGTCGCCGCTTTGCAGTTTCAACACGATACGCTCGCGCAGCTGCTCGTTTTTAATGCCGTACGGCGGCGCTTCCTGAAAGTGATAGTTGTTGCGGAACAGCGGGATTTTAAGCAACAGCGGCAGCATAAATGAGAACTTTGATACCGCCCAGCCGTTACATTTTAGCGTGATGGCGTAGAGCGCCAGCCCGCGCATATCCGGAAAATGATGAGCAAGAATAATCCCCATTGATGCTCCGGCAGACAGGCCACCGGCGAAAACCTGATAGCCTTCGTCCGTCAGCCGCTTATATTCTGCGGCGATTTCCCGCAGCCAGTCCAGCCGAGTTGTTTTCAACAACGCGTTCATATCTGAGCAGTGGCCCGGCAGCACGGGAATGGACACGGTAAATCCATAGCGGTGCAGACGCATCGCGATGGAGTCCATCTCCTTTGGCGTACCGGTAAGTCCGTGAATTAACAGCACGGCGATACGGCTTCCCCGGTGAAAAATAGCAGTGGTCATTGTGCGGTGATACTCCTAATTATCTGCCTGATAAAACACTTTTAACTCTCCTCTGGCCAGTAAACGTTGCCCACAGGAAACGCTGAATTCCAGCATGGACAGGTCAGCAAGTTCAGTGGTGATGGCAACAGAAATCAGCAGCGTTTCTCTCGTTCCTGCATCGTCAAAGAGCTGAAAATTATTGACCGAGGCCAGCAGTGCAGTGGCAGACTCCCGGCCTTTGACGGCATCAACACCCTTTAATGCACAGGCTGCCTGAGCCGCAAGTTCGATATAACCACAGCGATCGAACGTACCGTTTTCATCTAATAACAGATGATCGGCGTGCAGTTTTACGGATGCCTGCACCTGCGGTCCCTCGACACTGAGAATACTGTCGATACAACACATTCCTTCGCGATGAGGGATCAGGCTCCGCGCCGATAAGGGGAATGTCATCCGTGCTCCTCGTAATATTCAGACGGCCTGGGCAATGGACGTTTTTAAGATAAACTCTTGAAGTTCACCCAGCGTTTTGATGCTCACCAGTTCGGTATTTTTACCAATATTGATAGCAAACGCTTTTTCGAAAGCCACGACCATGTCAACGGCATCAAGGCTGTCCAGCCCCAGATCTTCGTACAACTTCGCTTCGGGCTGCAGATCGCTCAGCTCCAGTTCGAATTCTTCAGCCAGGATCTGATTAACTTTTTCCTTCAGTGCGTTCTTGTCCATCATATTTTCCTTAATATCAGCGTTGAAATAATGCCCCCAAGGGCAAAACTGTTTTTCAGTACGTGCTGTACCGGCGTACTGGTAATCCCGCTGACGTGGCGAATGCTGTCGCATCGCTCATCGGGATTATCAAGATTGCGTGTAGGGATCAGTACCTCCTGCTGCAGCATGCCGATGCAGGCGATAAGCTCCAGTGCACCGCTGGCTGCCATGGTGTGCCCCAAATGTCCCTTCAGGCTGGATACCGGCACCAGCTTTCCGCACAGCCCGGCAATCGCCTCGCTCTCGGCGATATCGCCTAACCGTGTGCCGGTGGCATGGGCGTTAATGTAGCTCAGGGCATCTACCGGGAGCTGGGCATGATCCAGTGCCTGCTGCATGCAGCGGCGAAGCGGTAGCGGATCGGGATTGGCAATACTCGACACATCGCTGGCGGAGGAAAAACCAGTAATTTCGGCCAGAATCGTCGCACCCCGCGCCAGGGCCTTTGAGCGAGATTCCAGCAGCAATATCCCGGCTCCTTCAGCACAGACCACGCCGTCACGATGTTGATCAAACGGGCGCGGCGTGGCGTGAGGATGCTCATTGAAGCCTCTGGAAGCGGCGGCCATGTGATCGAAGGTTGCGATAGTCAGCGGATGGAATTCATCGGCTCCGCCGCACAGCATGGCATCCTGTAAGCCGCAGGCAATTGCCTCATAGGCCATGCCGATCGACTGGGCGCTGGAGGCACAGGCTGAAGTCACGGCCATTACCCGGCCGGTGATATCCAGTGCTTGCGCCAGATTTGACGCGACGGAATGGCCCATGATTCGAAAGAAATCACGCGCTTTAACGGCGGCAAACTGGCGGGCAACCAGGTAATTTTCAAAAATAGAACGCCAGGTATCAATGCTGCCCATCGTTGAACCCACGATAACGCCAAAGCGCGGATCGGACAGCCGTTCGCGAGGAAAGGCCGCCTGTGCCAGTGCTTCCTCTGCTGCCAGCAGGCTCCAGCAGGACATCGGCGACATAGTGCGGCGATAGCGGCGTGGAATACTCGATATGTCCAGCTGCGGGACACGCCCGGCAACTCGCGGAACTTCCTGCGTATCGCTGTAGTCGTACTGCGGCAAACGGCTGATTCCCGATTCGCCATGGGTTAATGCTGCCATCATTTTCTCAGCGCCAGCGCCAAAAGGAGATACGGCCCCAACGCCAGTGATAACGACTCTTCTTAACGGCATGTTCTGACTCCGTTCAGTAGATTCTGGTGACCCAGCAGATAGCCACAGGCGAGAAACGCTGAAATCGTCGCGCCCATCACCCCAGGGCCGGTAACCGCCTGGCCAGCAACATACAGGCCTGCAACGCGTGTCACCGGCAGAGGATTAAACTGCGTCATGTCGTGTGCTATGCCGTACATTCCGGCGCCCGGCGAGTAGAGATACTTTTGTAATGTCGCGGGAGTGGCACCGTCCACCAGCCTCAATCCCTCGATTTCTGGTACAGAACGGCATAGTGAGGCGTAAAGCTCTTTGAGACGCTGTTTTTTCTGCGTCCGGTAGGCGGAGGGGCGCTTGCCGCTGCCGGTACCGTAAAAAGCACGGTATTCCGTTGGGTCGCAGGGGATCGCCGCGACAAAATCAACGGAATTAAACAGCCCACTGTCGCGGTTAAGCACCGACGGGCCCGGCATAATGTAAAACGGCCCCTCAGTGCCCCGATGATGGAGCTTAAAAGCCTCGGTAAATGACCGGGCGTGCTGACAGTAAAGGATATTCTTTTTATCCAGCAGCGGCGGCGGCTCGGTTCCACCGGAAAGATACAGCAGGTGTGCCGACATCCCATCGTAGAGCTGATGCATGCGATTCAATGCCGTCGGACGCAGCGCTTTTTCTGGCAGCATCTGCGGCAGAAAACAGGGGTGCCCGGTGTAAATAACCGTAGAGCAGCCCAGACGCTCGCCATTATCCAGCTCAACCTCGCTCAGCGTACCGTCGGATTTGCAGTGGATCTGCACAACGCTACGATTGCAATGCAGCGCAACATCTTCTTCCGCAAGGCGTTGTTCGAACGCTTTCACCAGCGACAACCCACCCTGTGCAAAGGTACGGACGCCGTCAAAATGCGTCCCCGCCACGCGGGCGTGCTGCAGGAAGGAGACGTTTTCAGGAGAAACACCGTGGTACAGGCAGGGAATCGCCAGCAGGGTCTGTAACCAGGGATCGCGGGTATAACCGGCGATATAGTCCTGTAACGGTATATGCCATCGAGAATCTGTTTCGTCCCTGACGGGGGAACCTTCCAGAGTGTGAAAGGCCGACGAATAATACGCGGCCTTAACATCGGCCATATAGCGGCGAATTCCCTCTTTTTCTGCCGGAAAATCGGCACAGAGTCCGGTCAGCATTTTGTCGTAATTGGCGGCCAGCGAAAAGTCCCCGCGATCGGAAAAACGTACGGTTTCAAAGCAGTTACGATCAAACTCGATGCTGGGCAGATCGCGTATGCCCAGGTAGCGCAGATAGGCGTTTAATACACCGTGTGGTGACATTTCACCGACAAAGTGAACGCCGCTGTCAAAATAGACGCGGCTTTTCAGAAAGCCTCGCAGGGTGACGCCCGGTTCTTTGGCCCGCTCGACGAGTGAAACACGATAGCCATGCATGGCAAGTAACAACGCCGACACCATACCCGAAGCGCCTGCCCCAATAACAACGGCTGAAGGTCTGGTTGCCATATTAAAAACCTATTACCAGGCTGGAATTTGTGCCACCAAAGCCTGCCGAATTACACAGTGCGGAAGTCAGCGGCTGCTGGCGGGTTTCAGTGATAATGTCGAGATGCGAGGTCGCTTCATCGGCCCCATCAAAGTTAATGTTGGCGGCCATAAAATCGTTCCTTGCCATCAGGCAGCTGTACACCACCTGTGCGGCACCGCTCATCCATAATTCGTGGCCGGTCATTGATTTGGTTGAAGAAACTGGCACGCCGCGCTCGCCGAAAATATCAAGAATGTTTCCGGCTTCCATCGCATCTCCCAGCGGGGTCGCTGTGGCGTGCGCACAAAGATAGGAAATATCCTGCGGCATCAGTTCGGCATTTTTCAGCGCCATACGCATTGCGCGGCCCAGCCCGGTACGGCTCGGAGCGACGATGTTTTCTCCATCGGATGAGAAGCCGTAGCCGAGAATTTCTCCCCAGATCGGTGCCCTGCGTGCAACGGCAAGATCGTAGCGTTCCAGCATTAAAACTGCGGCACCGCCGCTGGGAATAAGCCCGTCGCGGCTTTTGGCAAACGGCCGACTGGCTGATTGCGGGTGATCAACGCGGGTTGAAAACGCGCCCAGACCGTCAAAGCTGCAGGTGGCCTGCCAGTTGATTTCCTGTGCTCCGCCGCAAATTATGCGATCCTGACGCCCAAGCATAATCAGATCTGCAGCCTGGCCCACCGCGTGTCCGCTACTGGCGCAGGCACCGCTGATTGACCAACTCGCGCCCTGCGTACCCAGGATTGCATTGAGGTTAATGGTGGTGGTTGAGGTCATCGACTGGAATACCAGACCACTGCCCAGGCGTGAAGTACTGCGCACCTCTTCCAGGCGGTTGGCCTGTTCAATACCGGCCAGTACGCTGGAGTCACAGCCAAAAATCAATCCACTTCGGTCATTGCGAATATCATCAGGTGACAGGCCGGAATCATCCAGAGCGCAAAACGTGGCTTCAGCAGCCCATTCAACGAACTGGGGCGTTGTTTTGCGCTGTTTACGGTTAAGTGGAAAACGGGGAGCGAAGTTTTTTATTGCACCGGTTAACGGTGAATTAAAACCTAAATCCTGCCGTACAGGATCGATGACGACGCCAGAACGGCCATGAAATAACGCATCAGTGACTTCACTGACCGACGTTCCGATACTGGAAACAATACCTAATCCTGTAATAGCAACACGGTGTAACATATCCACTCCCTGTTCGAACGATAGAATATTAATAGGACGCACAAGGCATCATTTTATTCACAATAGAACCCCCGCAATCCTGCGTGGGGATATGCTTACGTCTGCAAGTCATTTACTCTACTAATATGCCTTTTTAAGTGCCAGGTGTAAAAAAGGCTCTATTAGTTATCGTTTAAAGTGCTTTATCATTAAGAGATATGATTCTGGCATCTTACCGTTTGATGCCGTTTTTCATTTTAATTATTAATGCTGCTATTATTAAAAGTAATTTTTTATGTTTCCGAAGTGTCTAATTAATGAATATTATTATTCTAATGTAATAATTTTTTAAATTTAAATAGAGTTCAACTGATTATCGAGTAGCTTATAGACCCCATTCTATAAGCGAAGGAGATAATTAACATGGATACGGCTGCAACACGACAGAGGCCATGGAGTCACGTTGCTCTGATAACCGGAGCGAGCAGGGGAATTGGTGCTGCAGTTGCGCGCAGACTGGCCGGAGACGGTTTCTCTCTCTGGTTAAATTATCGCCGTGAGCACGCTGCTGCCGAAGCGCTGCATGATGAAATCGTTGCTGCCGGGGGGGAATGCAGGTTGCTGCCTTTTGACGTCTCTGATGTCGAGCAATGCCGGGAGGTACTGGAGCCGCTGCTTGAGCAGCATGGCGCGCCTGCCGTGCTGGTGAATAATGCCGGTTTTGCCTGCGATAAAGTATTGGCGATGATGACACGGGAGGAGTGGGATCGTGTGTTACAGGTGCACCTGGGCGGGTTTTACAATGTGACCTCGACCGTGCTGCCGGCCATGCAGCGCAGACGGGGGGGCCGCATTATCAATATCGCCTCCACCGCCGGGCAAACCGGCGTTGCGGGCCAGGTAAACTATTCGGCAGCGAAGGCCGGGTTAATTGGCGCTACCCGCTCACTGGCGGTTGAGCTGGCACGCCGCAATATTCTGGTTAACGCTGTGGCTCCGGGGTTTATCAGTACCGATATGACATCGGCGCTGCCGCTGGAAAGCATTAGCAGTACGATCCCACTGCGCCGCGTCGGCGAACCTGAAGAGGTGGCGTCCGTTGTCAGCTTTTTCGCTTCTGAAGGGGCCAGCTATATTACTGGCCAGGTGATTGGCGTTAACGGTGGATTATTTACCGGTTGATAGCGAGGGAGGGAGCTGACCCAGCTTCCAGCGCTGGCAAAATGCGGCATAGAAGTCGGGCTGCTGGGTCAGGTACTCTCCCGTTTTTAATGTAAACATCTGCACGCTAAAGCCCGTTGCTGCCGTCTCGCCCTGCGTGTTAATAATTTTATAAGACATGTTCATTCGCGCCGATTCACTCCAGTGCAGGCGCGCAACGATCCGGCAGCGTTCAGCAAATGCCAGCGGGCGATGATAGTTAACAAAAAGTTGTTTAATCGGCGCCGGGACCTGTTCCCGATAAAGGGTGAAATAACCGATACCCAGATGTTCCCCCAGCGCGACGCGCGCATCCTCGAAGTAGCTGGCATAGTGCCCGTGCCAGACAATTTCCAGCGAGTCCACTTCGTCAAAACGCACAATACGGTCAACGCAGTATTCAATAGGCGTTGGTGCCGCACTGCCGTCAAGGCAGTGGGATGAAGTAAAATAGGGGTATCGCGTCATTGCCATGCCTCGGTATGCTCCAGTTCGAAAACAAGGCTTGTGCAGTCTATCTCATTACTGGAAATCACTGCCTGGTACTCGCCAGTATGGCGGCCCGGTTTAACGGCAACGGACACCGTTTCCCCTGGTTTTATTGGATGTAAAAACTTACAGCGTTTAACACCGGCCAGCTGAGCATTTTTTCCTGCGGCAGCGGTGTAGCGGGCCAGCATAATCTGTACGATCCCTGGCAGCAGCGGGTTACCGGGAAAGTGGCCGAGAAAACCGGAAAATTCAGCCGTCAAAATAAAGCTACAGTACATTTTGTCAGGCTCACCCTCCCGGCAAATTAATTGCGGCGGCGAGACGACAAAGCGGGATAACTCTTCGGATAATCCGGGCATCTTCTTCTCCCTTTATTTTCAGACAGTCCTGGCGATCATACTCGCCGAATAATCCATTGTTTGTCGTGAAATGGCGTTCAGAGATTACATATGTGCTATTGGCAGGGTTAACTAGTAGCGGTATTTATACCCTCATTTAAAGGGGGAGTGGTTTATAAATGGGAAGTTAAATGTTAACTAATATATTTTTTGAAATGTTTTTTGTGTTTAATATTTAATGCGTAATTTATGTTGTAAATAAACGATACTCATGGATGGCGACGCGTTGATAATAACGACAACGGCTGGCGCAGGTAATACGGAGTGGCTGCATCACAGCCACCCCGCTAGCGATCGATCAGAATAGATCGACCCGGACCCCGTTCAGGCTGGTTCCGGCGCTGAAGCACGGCACGAACGGCACGCGGTTATCAGCATACAGCTCGCTGTCGCCGGTAAACTCGGAACGCACCCAGTTGCCGTTAATATCCCAGGACCCGCCCGGTGTGAACGTCCAGCTTGCGCTCAGTTCAGCGCCAGTTGCATCGGCGGCACCGGCGTTGCTCAGGCTCTGATAGCCCACCGGACCGGAGTAGAGCTGCAGATTTTTGGTGTGGGTGTAGAACAGGGCACCCGCAGCGTCTCGGCCTCATAGCGGGTACCGCTCTCGTAGTTAATTGACTTCTCCGCATCGTACGGCGCGGCGCTGACCATCGGCGCTACTGTCGGGGCGCGGTTCAGGTCGAGCCGGATGACGCTAAGCGCCGTTCGCTGTGGCGTAAAGTGCTGCGCTATCTGACCACCCGCACCATACCCTATCCCTACTAGTTGTTGCCAGCGGGCAGCGGGCGGAACAGCTGGCGCAACGCTGGCTACAGGATCTTAATTAACCCCACTTCAGACAGACTATGACGGTTGAGACGGTATCACCGCTGCTGACGCTGCGGCGGCTTCTTGCTGCTGAAAAATCAACGTTGCTGCTGGCGTTGACGATCTCCGCCTGCAGCCTATTGCTGGAATTGCTGCCCTGGTATCTGCTGTGGCGGGCGGTGGGCATGGTGGAGCAGGGTAGTTCGCTGCTGCATCTGGGAGGCTGGCTGGCGCTGGTGTGTAAATATCTGCTGGCTTTCGCAGGCGGATATTCAGCAGGCGCTGGCCCGGCTGGCGCGCGGCCGCACGGTGTTGATCATCGCCCATCGCCTGCGCACCGTGGAGTACGCCAGCCAGATTCTGGTCATGGAGCATGGCAAGATTGTTAGCCATCAGCAGCTGTTGGCACAGGGTGGAATCTATCGGCGCATGTGGCAGGAGCAGGAGTAAGCCGACATCGTTAGCGTGCGGGAAAATCAGGTGGTTTTCCACACCAGAATGTTCTGCAAGCGGGCTGATTTTCTGCGGGCGCTGAGTCAGTGACTATACTGGTAGCTGTGAAAACCAACCGGAGGATAACGATGACCATTCATAAGAAAGGACAGGCGCACTGGGAAGGCGATATCAAGCGTGGTAAAGGCACCATCTCAACGGAAAGTGGGGCGCTGGATAATCAGCCCTATGGTTTTAATACCCGTTTCGAAGGCAAACCTGGCACTAACCCCGAAGAGCTGATCGGGGCCGCGCACTCGGCATGCTTCTCAATGGCACTGTCGCTGATGCTGGGCGAGGCCGGATTTACTCCTGAGAGTATTGATACCGTGGCAGACGTTTCACTGGATAAAGTCGATGGTGGCTTTGGCATTACCAAAGTGGCGCTGCAAAGCAAGGTAAAGCTGCCGGGTATCGCGAAAGATGAATTTGATAAAATCATTCAGCAGGCCAAAGCGGGTTGCCCGATTTCTAAGCTGCTGAGTACCGAAATCACCCTCGATTATCAGTTGGAAAACTAGTCTGAATACGGGGCTTATTCATAATTTGCCCACAGTGTTAAGAATGCGTAAGCCCCGAGAAAAAGATCCGCTAATCCGGCGGAATTAGGAGTTCGGGAGATAGGGAAGTGTTGACGAATGCCCGATATTGCTGGGTAACGACAGCATGCAGGTCGTGAGCAAATTGAGGGCATCAAGATGAAAAAAACAACACTGGCACTGGTTCTTAGCGTATTAACCGCAAGCAGCTTCTTTTCCACCTTCTCGCACGCTGGCGGCCCGGGAAATGGTCCGGAACGTCAGTGGCATCAGCAGGGTGGGGGCCAGCCTGACCGGGGCGATCGTCGCGATCGCAGCGGCCCGGATCGTCATGATAATCGCGGACCCGATCGCGATCGCCATGAGCGCTTCCGTCCTGCCGAGCGCGATCGCTTTGCCTGGAACGGCCACAACTTCCGCCGCGGGCAGCCGCTGCCGCCTCACTTCCGCGGTTACGACTACCGTATTGATGACTGGCATCGCCGTGGTCTGTATGAACCGCCGCGCGGCGCGTATTGGGGCTACATTGACGGCAACTACGTACTGATTGCCGCCGCCACCGGGGTGATCACCTCGATCATTCTGGACAGTGCCTTAGGCCACGACTAAGCTGATTCTGACCGGCTGCCGCGGCCGCCGGTTTTTTACTTCCCTGTCACATCTAATATACCAATCCGTTACCGAGTCATCTTATGCATATTTTTCAACAGGATGACTTGCATATCGTTACAACTCAATTTCCCGAGACAGCCCGCAGAAAATCGCCCTTTGGCATGTTGCCAGCCGGTATTTGCTTACCTTACGATCCCCGCAGATGAAATTATCATCAACCGGAAAAGGGACATGACATGGTTGAGCGCGTGGTTAAGCTGGAAAAAAACACCGATACACTGCGGCAGGATATGACCGCGGTGAAAGAGGACGTGACGGTTATTAAGGCGGATGTCAGCACGCTAAAAAGCGATGTGAACGTGCTGAAGGCGGATGCAAAAGAGTTAAAGACGGAGGTGACGGGCCTAAAGACGAATGTGGCCGTGCTGCAAACGGATATGACGGGTCTGAAGAAAGATGTTGGCGTGCTGCAGGCGGATATGACCGGATTAAAGACGGATGTCGCCGTGCTGCAGACGGACATGACGGGTCTGAAGAAAGATGTTGGTGTGCTGCAGGCGGATATGACCGGATTAAAAACGGATGTGGCTGTGCTGCAGACTGATATGCAAGTACTGAAGCAAGATGTTGGTGCGTTGCAGACTGATATGCAAGTACTGAAGCAAGATGTTGGTGCGTTGCAGACGGACATGACGGGGCTGAAGAAAGATGTGGCCGTGCTGCAAACGGATGTGACGGGTCTGAAGAAAGACGTTGGCGTGCTGCAGGCGGATGTCACCCTGCTGCAGACGGATATGGCGGAGCTAAAATCGGATGTGGCGGTGATTAAATCTAACTACACCACCAAAGCGGATCTGCTGAACCTGGAAAACAAGTTTGATATTAAATTTGAGGGCTTGCGCACGGAGCTTCACCGTTCGCTGGCACTGCAAACTAAGTGGGTTGTTGCCTCGCAGGTGGGCGTACTTGGTTTTGGGTTGGGTCTGGCGAAACTTCTGTTTTAACAAGCGTGGCGGATACGGCCTGAGATCCGCTTTGAGCGCATTTAAGACTTAACTTTCCCGGACTTGAGCATATAGACGTCTGGATATATAGCCATCAGCTTATGTAGCATGCTGTCATTCGAAATTCGTTAACGGGAACAACCGAATGTCGCAGCAGGTAAAAATTCTGGACGGGGGCATGGGGCGTGAGCTGACCGGGCTTTCCGAACGCCAGCTGCGCGGCGTGCGCGGTGCGAAAATTGCCTACGTGGCGCAGTCAGCCAGCGCGGCGTTTAATCCGGCGAAAAAGATCGGTGAGCAGGTGATCGAGACGGCTATTCGTCACCGGATACTGAATCGTCAGCAGGCGATAGTGCGGGCGATTGAGATTTTCAGTCAGCTACAGCTACCGCAGCCGCAGAACTTTTTCCATCGCTATCCGTACCAGGTCTCGGGCGGACAGCTGCAGCGCGCGATGATTACCATGGCGATCTGTGCCGGTCCTGAGCTGATCATTTTTGATGAGCCGACCACCGTGCTGGATGTGACCACTCAGTTAGAAGTGCTGAAGGCGATCCGCGAAGTGATCCGCGAAGTGATTCGCCTGACCGGAGTGGCTGCGTTGTATATCAGCCACGACCTGGCGGTGGTGGCTCATATCAGCCAGCGCATTATGGTGCTGCGGCACGGTAAGGTGGTGCGCCAGGGGCGGCTGGATCAGGTGTTCAACGCGCCGCTGGACGAGTACACCGCCCGGCTGCTGCGGGCGGTGCCTGAAATGCGCGTGGGCTGGCTGGAAGAAGCTGGGGCGGTGGCATAACTCTGCTACCCGGAATTAGCCGAAAAGAGCGACAGCAGTCGTTCAGGCCGTGATGCCCCGGAAGCGGGTGTGATTTGCGGTTGACATATTCACACCCCATTCCCGGCACAGCCTCTGGTCGTTACTGGTGGGCAATCACCGAAGCAATCACGCCAGTAGCGATAGCAATCAGCACGTAGTTGCCGTTAACGTTCATCCAGCGATGACCTGACGGCGGTGCTTTCAGTCCGTGTTTTTTCCAGTCGTTGACCTGATAGCCTGCGCCGCGATACTGCTGCGGCAGCGGGCGTCCTTTGCGGAAGTCAGGCTGCTGGTGCTCAGGTTTATTGCCGTGTGCCTGCCGTTCTTCCTTACTGTTATCAGGAGAGCAGGCAGGTATTCAGCGGCTCTGTGAATTACCCGACGCGATAAGCCTGTTCCAGCATGCTGCGCTGCTGTTCGCGGCTGTAGCCGACCAGCGAGTTTTTACTGTTGGATCGCGCGAGGACCCAGTCAACCTCATCCGGAGAGAGGGGCTGAAGATCCTGCCAGAAGGCCAGCCCGGCATTCGCCATTAGCCACTGCTTTAGCCGTTCTGCGGGTTGTTCGCTGGTCTGCCGGAATAGCGCGAAGTTAAGCTCCTGCATCAATACCGTCTGCTGCGGATGCGGGCTTTCATCCAGCAACGTGAGGAACGGCAGCAGCAGACGGCCGCAGATCTCACCGTGGTGGTAATCCTTGATGGCACCCAGCTCTCCGGCGATGCCGTGGATCACCCCCAGCCCCGCCATGCTCAGACTCTGGCCGCCAAGCCATGAAGCCAGCATCATCTGCTCACGCGCACTGTCTCCCGGTGAACCGCTTGCTGTTAACTGCGGCCAGCCGCGAACGAAGGCCTGCATGCCGCTGATGGCGGTCTGACGGGTGAAGGCATTGCCCTTTGACGACAGATACGCCTCGAACAGGTGGGTGAAAGCATCCACCGCGCAGCAGACCAGCACGTTATCCGGCGCGCCGCGCAGCAGGTCGGGATCGAGAATGGCCACCTGCGGAACAAATTCAGGATGGCGCAGCGAGGCTTTAACCTTAATCTCGGTTTTATCGGTAATTACCGCATTCTGTGTGACTTCGCTGCCGGTTCCTGCAGTGGTCGGCACAGCGATCAGCGGCAGGGTTGCGCCGCTTACCGCCGTATCGCCGACTTTCTCCAGATAGCGCAGCGTATTCAGCGGATGCTGGCTCAGTGCCGCCACCGCTTTAGCCGCATCCAGCACGCTGCCGCCGCCAATGGCGACGACGCGCTGGATTTTTCCACGCCAGCGCGCCACCCAGCTGTCGATCTCACTGGGGGAGGCTTCGTGCGGCACGATTTCAATCCCGGCCAGCAGCGGTTGCATCTGAGGCTCCAGGTTTTTCCACGCTTCGCTACGCAGCAACGAACTGCCGCAGAATAGCAGGGTCGGTAAGGGGTGGGCTGTCAGCAGGCGCGGAAGCTGTTGCAGGCTGCCGCTGCCGAAGAAGGTCTGACGATTAGCGATCAGTTGGCTGGTATTCATAAACGGGCTGTGGCCTTTAGGGTTACAGCTGACCGGGTGTCGGACAGCTGAAGGTAATTATCTGATTTTGCGGCGAATTGATAATACTGAACTGTCTATCGGAAATACGCTGCGCCAGCCAGCCGTCGCGCGTGACGGCGGAAGGAATGTACAGTTCGCGATTGGTGGACTGGAGCGCCCCACTGTCCAGTGTCAAGCCGGGCAGGGTAACGGAAAATGAAGTGAAGCGATCAACAATATTCGCCTGCACATTCCCCAGCGGCTGGCCTTCAAGGGTCTGGCGCTGACCGTTGCACTCAACGCCTTTGTAGTCAGACGAGCAGGCCGAGAGCAACAGGATCATGCCGCTAATCAAATATTTGGACAGAGCAAAGACAGAAGGTGGTGGTTGCAATTCGGCACTTCCTTGATTCAGTCTGTAGACA
Organism: Erwinia sp. GW821-FHT03D09; assembly: GCF_059420805.1. Classification (NCBI taxonomy): domain Bacteria; kingdom Pseudomonadati; phylum Pseudomonadota; class Gammaproteobacteria; order Enterobacterales; family Erwiniaceae; genus Erwinia; species Erwinia sp. GW821-FHT03D09. Next base: position 133,836 of record NZ_JBWKUK010000009.1, on the reverse strand, counting down.
GTTTACCGTGATAAGGTGGAGATTAATCGATCACCGAATAAATCGCTTTAGCCTGGAAAGCGCAAGGCCTGTCCCGCATCACTTTTAACCATTTTCATAAAACGATAACGATACAAAATGATTGAGTATTACTCAAGCAGACGCATTTTCTGTTTTTACAGCAGAAGTAAACTCAAATTAAAATCTAATTTGTTATTTTGTGTAAATTATCAGAATTTTTTGTAAATCATGTTTGTAAGTGTTAGTGATTATCATTAAGTTTAACTACATCAATCTGCAGGTACGTTGATTCCGTTCGCTTAGCCGGGTGACTTCCGGGATTGGGCTTACAGGTTCTTCTTGTGTTACTTCCTCCTGCAACTTGGATTAGTTCGGCATAACGCGTTTATTTGTTTGTTATTTTTCATGGTCACCTCACTGTACCTCGTAATGGAATAATAAATAATGACTAATTTAAGAACACCTCGTAATGGGATCCTGTTTTCAATCGCGTCCACTTTTCTATTGCCTGTCAGCTTTTCGGCCTCGGCACAGCAGGATGCACTGACTCTCTATACAACCCGTGAACCTGGATTAATTCAGCCATTGCTCGATAGCTGGACAAGCAGCAGTGGGGTAAAGGTCAATACTGTTTTCATTAAGGATGGCTTGCTGGAACGCGTTAAGGCTGAAGGGGAAAACTCCCCGGCGGACCTGTTAATGACCGTTGATGCTGGCAATCTGGTCGATCTGGTTGAGGCGGGTGTGACTCAGCCAGTAAGCTCATCAACACTGAATTCCGCTATTCCAGCTAATTTACGCGGCGAGGACAACCAGTGGTTCGCACTGTCACTGCGTGCCCGAGTTCTATATGCGGACAAATCGTTACCGATTGATAACTGGCACTACGAGCAGCTCTCTAATCCGCAATATAAAGGTAAGGTTTGCCTGCGATCGGGACAGCATCCCTATAATATCGCCCTGATAGCAGCGATGATTGCTCATCACGGTGAAGCCAAAACTGAAACGTGGCTGCGTGGTGTGAAAGATAATCTGGCCCGTAAGGCAACCGGCGGAGATCGCGATGTGGCGCGTGATATCCTGGGAGGTATCTGTGATATCGGCCTGGCAAACTCCTACTATGTTGGCCATATGAAAAATGCCAAAGAGGGGAGTGATGCACGTAAATGGGGAGATGCGATTAAAGTCGTTAAGCCAACCTTTGAACAGGGTGGGACCCATGTGAATATCACCGGTGCAGCGGTGGCGCGTAATGCACCGAATAAAGAAGCGGCAGTGAAACTGATGGAGTATCTGGTTTCTGCACCAGCGCAGCAGCTTTACGCAAAAGCCAACTTTGAATATCCGGTACTGAAAGGCGTTGCTCTGGACCCCGTCATCAGTGAAATTATTGGTGAAATCAACGTGGATACCTTGCCGCTTACCGAAATCGTGAAACACCGTAAACAGGCGAGCCTGCTGGTAGATAAAGTTGGATTCGACCAGTAAGTCTTCCCGAATGGTATTATATGGCCTGGTTTCCAGGCCACTGTCTTTCCTGACACCGCTTCAGAGCGTGGTCGTGGTGATTGTTCTTGGTGTACTGGCACCGCTGATTGCGCTGTGTTGGCAAGCATTTCAAACTGACCTGGCCCACTGGCAGCATCTCTTTCAGTTTGTGCTCCCTGGCGCACTAACCAATACGCTGCTTTTGTTAGCCGGCGTTGCGCTAATGGTAACGATTATTGGTGTTGGCTGCGCCTGGGTGGTCACCGCCTGCCGTTTTCCCGGTAGCGAAATACTGAACTGGGCACTGTTATTGCCTCTGGCGATGCCGACCTATATCGTTGCTTTTGCCTGGCTGGATCTGTTGCATCCTATTGGCCCTCTACAAAGTGCTATCCGCTGGCTGCTGGGATATGACAGCCCGCGCCAGTTCCGACTGCCCGATCTTCGTTCTATCTGGGGAGCTATTCTGCTATTGGGGATGGTGCTTTATCCCTATGTTTATCTGACAACGCGGGCCATGTTTATCAGCCAGCCCATCCATTTGCTGGAAGCGGCCCGAACACTGGGCTGTACGGCAACAGGGGCGTTTTTCCGGGTTGCGCTACCGATGGCGCGTCCGGCGCTGGTAGTGGGATTAAGCCTGGCACTTCTGGAAACACTGAATGATATTGGCGCATCGGAGTTCCTTGGTGTTCAGACGTTAACGGTTACCGTATACACCACCTGGATTACACGATCCGATTTATCTTCCGCCGCACAAATCGCCTGCCTGATGCTGGTGTTTATTTTCTGTCTGCTGACGATGGAGTTTTATGGACGCCGCAGGCAGGGCTACAGCAGTCGCAATCTGCGCTTGCAAAAACCCACGGTGATAGGTGGCTGGCGCGGCATGGCACTGAGCGGACTGGTTGCGCTGCCAGTCATATTGGGGTTTGTCGCACCGGTACTGTTTCTGCTTGGCGAAAGCATAAAACGGCTGGGGGACGGTAATCCGTTCTCCCCCTTACTATTATCCGCGTTGCAGAATACGCTGGTGCTGGCAGTCGGTGTGACCCTGGTCGTGATGGGTGTCAGTTTGCTGGTGGCCTGGAGTGCGCGGCATATCGCCGTTGGTAATCCATTTCATAATGTACGCCGGGGCGTGATGCGGCTTGCTTCCCTTGGTTATGTTGTACCGGGAACCATTCTGGCTATTGGCTTTATGCCACCGGCAATGGCAGCAGATAAATGGCTGGCAGAACTGATGGATGTTCGCGGTTTGCCGCTGATGTCAGCCGGAGTATTGTTGGTGATCTGTTGCGCTATTCGCTTTCAGACGATCGCTATCGGAGCCATTGATTCTGGCTTGAGCCGGATCTCTCCATCGCTTGAGCAGGCTTCCCGTTTGTTGGGGGAAAGCAGTACCGGCACTTTTGTTCGGGTGCACTTACCCTTGCTACGTCCGGTACTCGCCAGTAGTGCGTTACTGGTATTTGTCGATGTGATGAAAGAGTTGCCCACCACACTATTGCTACGCCCTGTTAATTTCGAAACCCTGGCGACATTGCTTTACTCTGAAGCGGCGCGAGGAACATATGAAGAGGGAGCAATTGCGGCGCTGCTAATCGTATTGGTAGGAACGTTACCCGTGATCCTGTTGATGCGTCATTCACCGCAGCAGGATGATTAAAGGACTGGATATGTCAGAAATCGCGTTACATTTAAAGAATGTTTGCGTTAGCTATGGCAACCGTTTTCATCCGGTGTTGCAGGGGTTTTCACTTGTCGTTCATCGTGGTGAGCTTGTCTGCCTGTTGGGGGCATCTGGCTGCGGTAAAACCACGGTGCTGCGTACAGTCGCTGGATTTGAGCGTTTAGCAAGCGGTGAAATTTATATCGGCCAACAGCGAGTGGCCGGGGAAGGAATACATACACCGCCTGAAAAACGCCTGGTGGGCATGGTTTTTCAGGAGTATGCCTTATTTCCTCATCTGACGGCTGAGGAAAATATTGCATTTGGCCTTCGCCGTATGCCACGAGAAGAACAGCACAAAAGAGTGAAAGAACTATTACAGTTAGTAGAACTGCAAGGACGCGAAAAATACTATCCACACGAATTATCTGGCGGACAGCAGCAGCGTATTGCGTTGGCAAGAGCGCTGGCGCCGCGGCCTGAAATTCTGTTACTCGATGAACCTTTTTCCAGCCTTGATCCGCAAACACGTGAGCGTCTTGGGAAAGATGTTCGCGATATTCTCCGTGCCGCAGGTCAAACGGCGTTGCTGGTTACTCATAATGAAGATGAGGCCGCAATGATGACTAGTCACATAGGATATGTAAATAACGGCGAGTTTAACCGTCTGACCGACCAGGGCTCTATACCCGACGCAGTACCGAATCTCGGCAAATAGCTAGCCACACACATTGTGCTGTGTCATCTCCGTACGCGGTTATCTCCCCCTGCTTTACCAGGCGAATCCCTCCAAATTTCTTACATCCAGACGAACTAATTGTGTAATTTTGTTAACAAGAGTTTGCTGGTTAGCGGATGGGTGCTACAATTATTTGTGACTTTAATCACATTAATGCGGTTTTTATTGGACGCTTCAGTATGATAATCCTGAGGGAATTGGGGAGTGCCAGGCATGGCTGACAGGCAAATCGTACAAGAAGATAGACACGTTGACGAGCCTGTTCTGCGATGACGGTATATCAGAGAGTCAGGGAAAGGCTGGTGCCTGCTTCGAAAATACCGGGATACTTGCATTAAGCGAACACCGTTCGCGGATGGGGTGGGGTGGTAGAGCAGGTCTTTTTTTGGTGCTTGCTAACTCATTAAGTCATCCCTGTGAATAAAAATAAAATCTCTGCATTGCTGCTGACGGCGATATTTTTCATCGTTCCCACCGAGGGCAGTTTTGCGCAAACCGCTGCGACTACCGATCAGGGGCAGAATCCTACCCTGATGGTTATCAAACACCGTAGCGGCCTGTCCGAACTGGACACTCCCGCCGCCGTCAGCGTAGTGGAGGGCGACGATCTGCGCCACAGCGTGGCGCAGGTGAACCTGTCTGAAAGCCTGGGTAGCGTGCCGGGTCTGCAAATTCAAAACCGCCAGAACTACGCTCAGGATCTGCAATTGTCAGTACGTGGCTTTGGTAGCCGCTCGATGTACGGCGTACGCGGCGTGCGTATCTACGTTGACGGTATTCCCGCGACGATGCCAGACGGCCAGGGCCAGACCTCGAATATCGATATCAACTCCGTTGGCAAAATTGAAGTGCTGCGCGGCCCGTATTCCGCGCTCTATGGCAACGCCTCCGGCGGCGTGGTAAACATTGATACTACCAGCGGCAGCCAGCCCACCACGCTGGAAGCGGGGACTTACTTCGGCAGCTACGGCACCTGGCGCAACAGCGTGAAGGCCAGCGGTGCGACCGGCGACGGCACTCAGGCAGGTGACGTTAACTACACCATTTCCGGCTCCCGCTTTACCACCCATGGATTCCGCGACCACAGCGGTACGCAGAAGAGCCTCGGCAACGGTAAACTCGGCGTGCGGCTGGACGACGTCAGCACCCTGACGCTGATGTTTAACAGCGTGTCGGTGGATGCCAACGATCCCGGCGGCCTGAGCGAGGCCGAATACAAAGCCAACCCGAAGCAGTCGCCGCGCGGCGATCGGTACAATACGCGCAAGAGCCTTGACCAGACGCAGATTGGCCTGCGCTACCAGCGCCAGATGAGTGATAACGACGAGCTGACGTTGACCACGTGGCACGGCGAGCGCCACACCACGCAGTATCAGTCCATCCCCTACGCAACGCAGCAGAACGCGGCCTATCCGGGCGGCGTGATCGTGCTGGAGCGTAAGTACCAGGGGATTGATACCCGCTGGAAGCATGATGGCCAGCTGGGATCGATGCCGGTTTCGCTGATTGCCGGACTGGATTATGAAACCATGACCGAACGCCGCCAGGGCTTCCAGAACTACAACCTGGTGAATAACGTGCCGCAGTTCGGTGAGAAAGGGGATCAGCGCCGCAACGAGAAGAACACCATGTGGAATCTCGACCCCTATCTGCAAACCAGCTGGCAGCTCTCTTCCGCCTGGACGCTGGATGCCGGTCTGCGCTACAGCACGGTCAGTTTTGCTTCTACCGACTACTATATTACTCAGGGCAACGGTGATGACAGCGGCAGCGCGCGCTACCACAAGCTGCTGCCGATGGGCTCGATCAACTATGCGGTGACCGATGCGTGGAATCTTTATGCTTCCGCCGGTCGCGGTTTTGAAACGCCGACCATCAACGAGCTTTCCTATCGCTCAACGTCCGGCAGCGAAACCGGCCTGAATCTCGGCCTGAAACCGGCCACCAGCGATACCTTTGAAATTGGTAGCAAAACCCGCATCGGTTACGGTCTGCTGACCGCCGCGATCTTCCAGACCAACACCGACAACGAACTGGTGGTGGACAAGAGCCAGTACGGTCGTGCGGTGTATAAAAACGCCGGTGAAACCCGCCGCCGTGGCCTGGAGTTGGGCTTCGATCAGCAGTTCGCCCAGGACTGGCGGCTGAAAATGGCGTGGACGCTGCTGGATGCGACCTACCGTAACGAAACCTGTTCCGCCAGCGGCAGCTGTACCCCGGCGGGCAACCGTCTTCCGGGTATCGCCCGCAATATGGGCTACGCCTCGCTGGAGTATGCACCGGAAAGCGGCTGGCACGCCGGCGCGGATATTCGCTATTTAAGCAGTATTCAGGCCGATGACGCCAACGATGCTCAGGCACCGTCCTATACGGTGACCAGCCTGAGTACCGGCTATCGCTTTAACTGGAGCCGCTGGTCGCTGGACCTGTTCGGACGCGTGGACAACCTGTTCGATCGTCAGTACGTCGGTTCGGTGATTGTTAACGAAGGCAACGGTCGTTACTTTGAACCGGCTCCGGGACGCAACTGGGGCGGCGGCGCGACGCTGGCTTATCAGTTCTGATTTTTAACGCCGACAGTTTAACGGCAACGGATCCAAAACGGCCTGCTTACGCCACCGGCAGCGGCGGGCCAGAACACACCGGATGGATGGCTAAACAATAACCGGGTGTTTTTAAAGATTAGGCGTACGCTTAATCGGCGACTTTAAATATTGGTAAGGTTCAAATTATGCAAAGTAAAGCATCAAGGATACTGATCCTGTTGACGACGATATTTGCCGTACTCAGCGGCCTGTATCTGTTAATTGGCGGTATCTGGTTAGCTAAACTGGGCGGTTCGCTCTACTACATTATTGCCGGTGTAATTCAGCTGATCATCGCCTTTTTGCTGTTCCGCCGCCGTGGCGCAGCGCTACTGCTCTATGCACTGTTCCTGCTCGGCACTACCATCTGGTCGCTGTGGGAAGTGGGATCGGATTTCTGGGCGCTGACTCCGCGTCTGGATGTGACCTTCTTCTTCGGCCTGTGGCTGGTACTGCCGTTTATCTGGCGCGGCCTGGCCAGCGAAGGCGCCTTCCCGCGCACGGCGCTGGCCGGCGTGCTGGTGTTTGTGGTTATCGTACTGGCTTACTCGGTATTTAACGATCCGCAGGAAGTGAACGGTACCCTGAGCGCTGACCAGGTTGAACAGCCTGCGCCTTCTGCTGACGGCGTTGCTGCCGGTGACTGGCCTGCCTATGGCCGCACCCAGGGCGGTACCCGTTATTCTCCGCTGAAGCAGATTACCGATAAGAACGTCGGCGAGCTGCAGCAGGCGTGGGACTTCCAGACCGGCGATTTGAAAACCGCAACCGATCCGGGTGAAATCACCAACGAAGCTACGCCGATTAAAATCGGTAATGCGCTTTACCTGTGTACGGCACACCAGAAGCTGTTTGCGCTGGATGCCGCGACCGGTAAAGAGAAGTGGCGTTTTGATCCGAAAATGAAGACTGACCCGACGTTCCAGCACGTGACCTGTCGCGGCGTGTCTTACTATCAGACCCCGGAAGCCGCTGCGCTGCCGGCGGACGCCAGGCCTGCGCTGTGCGCACGCCGCATTTTGCTGCCGGTGAACGACGGTAACCTGTATGCGCTGGATGCCGAAACCGGTGAACTGTGTGCGGAATTTGGTGACAACGGCAAGCTGAACCTGCAGAGCAATATGCCGTTCAACAAGGTAGGCGGCTATGAGCCAACCTCACCGCCGATTGTGACACCGACCACCATCGTGATGGCGGGTGCAGTGACCGATAACTACTCCACCAAAGAGCCGTCCGGCGTTGTCCGTGGTTTTGACGTGAAGACCGGTAAGCTGCTGTGGGCCTTCGATACCGGCGCTAAAGATCCAAACCTGCTGCCGGAAGCGGATCAGCACTACACGCCTAACTCGCCGAACTCCTGGGCACCGGCCGCGTATGATTCTGCGCTGGACCTGGTGTATCTGCCGATTGGCGTATCTACCCCGGATATCTGGGGCGGTAACCGTACGCCAGAGATGGAGCGTTTTGCGACCGGCCTGCTGGCGCTGAATGCGACAACCGGTAAGCTGGCCTGGTTCTACCAGACCGTGCATCACGACCTGTGGGATATGGACGTTCCGGCTCAGCCAACGCTGGCGGACATTGATGATAAGAACGGTAACAAAGTGCCGGTTATCTATGTTCCGACCAAAACCGGTGACCTGTTCGTACTGGATCGCCGCAACGGTAAGCCGGTGGTTCCCGCTCCTGAGATGAAGGTACCGGGTGGCCCGGCGAAGGGCGATCGCCTTTCTCCTACCCAGCCATACTCTGAGCTGAGCTTCCGTCCTAAAGAGCATCTGGCCGGTAAAGATATGTGGGGTGCCACTATCTACGATCAGCTGATCTGCCGCGTGATGTTCCATCAGCTGCGTTATGAAGGCCCGTTCACCCCGCCATCCGAGCAGGGTACGCTGGTGTTCCCGGGTAACCTGGGGATGTTCGAATGGGGCGGTATCTCTGTGGATACTGACCGTCAGGTCGCCGTGGCTAACCCAATGGCGCTGCCGTTCGTTTCCCGTCTGGTACCGCGTGGTCCGGGTAATCCAATGGAGCCGGATGAGAACGATAAGGGCGGCACCGGTAGCGAGTCGGGTATTCAGCCACAGTACGGTGTGCCGTACGGCGTGACGCTGAATCCGTTCCTGTCTCCGCTGGGCTTCCCGTGCAAGCAGCCTTCATGGGGCTACATTTCAGCGATTGATCTGAAAACTAACGATATCGTGTGGAAAAAACGCATCGGTACGGTGCGCGACAGTTCACCAATTCCGCTGCCGTTTAAAATGGGTATGCCAATGCTGGGCGGCCCGGTTTCTACTGCCGGTAACGTGTTCTTCATTGCGGCTACCGCTGATAACTATCTGCGTGCGTTTAACGTGTCTAACGGCGAGCAGCTGTGGCAGGCGCGTCTGCCGGCAGGTGGTCAGGCAACGCCGATGACGTATGAAGTGAACGGTAAGCAGTACGTGGTGATTGTGGCCGGTGGTCACGGTTCATTCGGTACGAAGATGGGCGATCATGTGATTGCTTATGCTTTGCCGGACGGTAAGTAAGCGTTTAATTCGGGGCGGGCCTGCGGGTCCGCTACTGAGATAGCGTTGAGGGCGGCCGTTTTTACGGCCGTCTTTTTTTTGTCTGTAGTTTGGGGAAATCGGTGCCGTTGTGACTGTGTTGACTGTGACTGCTGTGGCTACGCTGGCTGGTTGTGCCCCCGGTCGGGCGGTCCTCGCGCCGCGTTGCGGTGCCTTCACTTCGTTCGTCAGCCTACCGGACCAGCACAGACGCGCGTCCTGCGCGGCTGTGCCTTTCGCCCACGTCCATGTGGGCGAATCCTGGCTTTCCTCTCTGCGTTCAGCGCTGCGGATTGCCCGTCCGGGGGCACAACCAGCCTGCTTTCTGACTTCCGAGTTGCCTGAGGGATGAATCCAGGTTTTTCTCTACGTTCGGCGTTGCGGTTGAGCGCCAGGGGAAACTGGCAGTCAGCCTGTTATCGTTGTGACTGCGCAGACGGGTTACTGCCACGACGGGCGGTCCTCGCGCCACGCGCTGCGTGGTGCCCTCACTGCATTCGTCAGCCGGTCGGATCGGCTCAGACGGCACATCCGTGTGCCGACCGAGCCTTGCGCCCGCGTCCTGCGGGCTTATCCTGGCTTCCTCTCTCCGTTCAGCGCTGCGAATTGCCCGTCGTGGCAGCAACCCGTCATCGCCGTAACTCTGGTGTGGTCTTCAAGCGATACATCGCAGCCGGAACCGTTTACCAGGCAGCGATAACAGTGTAATGAAGGTGCACAGCCTCTGCCGGGGATACCGGACAATCCGCAGCGCTGAGGTGAAAGCAGCAGGCCAGGAGACGCCAACAGGGAAGTTGGCGTCAGGCTAAGTCGGGTCAGGGATGACACGTCTTAGCCGGTCCGACCGGCCGGAGGCTGTAACCGAAGGCATCACGCAGCGCGTGGCGCGAGGACCGTCCGGAAGCCCCGGCAGAGGCTGGGAACCGGACACCATTCCATCAGCGACAAAGCCGTTCTGTCCGGCCGGATGCTGTAACCGAAGGCATCACGCAGTGCGTGGCGCGAGGACCGTCCGGAAGCCCCGGCAGAGGCTGGGAACCCGGCACGGTTTAACCCGCGACTTAACAAACTACAGATTTCACTATCTTATTACCCGCGATACTCAACCGCCCGGCAGCGCCTTCAACTGCACGATCTGCTGCCGCCAGCGCGCAACCGCCGCTGCCTCATCCTTCAGGCTAAACGTTACCCCGCTGGTTACGGTTGCATAGGGCGCACGGTGAATCACCACCTGCTGTACCGCGGCATCAAAGACTGCCAGCTGAAGATCGGTAATCGCTTCTTCACGCTTTTGCGCCAGCGCCTGAATCTCAATCACCGCCCCGTCATCCACCAGTGCCAGCGTCATTTTACCGTCGCGGACCAGATTGGCGGTGGTGGTGGAGCCGGGCCAGATGGCGAAACGCAGCTGCTGCGGAGAAAGGGCGATAATTTCCCCCACGCTCAGCTGAGCCGCATATGGCCAGCCGTTACTGCCCACGCTGGAAAGGCGAATAGCCTGATGCAGGTGACTATCGGGCAGTGAACCATCAAGCAGGGTCAGTAGCATTTCAGGTAAAAAGGTGTCACTCATAAAAACTCCATGTGAAAATTTCAGCATCAGCATCAGCATCAGCATCAGCATCAGCATCAGCATCAGCATCAGCATCAGCATCAGCATCAACATCAGCATTCAAACCGCTGTTCAGCAAATCCAGCGGCCAGAACCGCTCTCAGCTACCGCCCACAAAGGTGCAGACGGCAGGAACACGAGGGTGCGTTATCCGGCCAGCATCTTCCCGCGCACAATCACCTTGCCCGGCTTGATATCGCTCTCGGTAGCACGGCGAATGGCCAGATTGATCACCTGCCAGGCCATCTCATGCAGATCGTGGGAAATACAGGGGAAATTGAAACCGTAAATCGCCGCATGGGAGACTTCATCAATGCTGAATAGCGAAACATCCTTCATCGGCTGAAGCTGATGATCGATACATGACTTAACGATCCCCAGTGAAATCTGGTTATTACAGCCCACGAAGAAATCCGGTGGCGGGTTGTTCTTCAGATAATCACTGGTGATGCTGGCGGCGATATCCATATAGAAATCGGCGTACAGCACCTCAAAACTGGCGACTTTTCCCGTCAGCGCGGCGCTCAGACCGGTTACGCGCTCGCGAGCGACGTTGGAATCCTCCGGACCGGAAACCACCACCACTCGCTGCGCTTTACGATCCAGCAAATAGCGCCCCGCCTGTAGACCACAATCCAGATTATCGATATACACCCCGCTGCATGAACTGATATCCAGCTCGCGATCCACCAGGATCACCGGGATGTTCAGGGTTTCCAGCTGCGCCATATAGGCAGGTTGATAGTTGCGATCCGACGAAATCACCGACAGCACAATCGCATCAACGTTATAGCCAATCAGTTTGTCGATGATGCGATTCTCATGCTCCTGCGACTCCCGGGAGTCGAAGATCAACGTATCGTAGCCCGCTTTTTCGGCCTCCAGCGTCATCAGGCGAGTTAAACCACCGAAGAACGGATTGCCCATATCGGGATTCACGATACCGATGGTTTTACTGTCGCGAGCCCGCAGGTTACGTGCCGCGGTGTTGACCACGTAGCCCATCTCTGCGGCGGTTTCCAACACTCGTTTCAGCGTTTCAGGATGCACCTTGTCCGGATGAGAGAAAGCACGCGACACGGTAATTTTACTGACGTTTGATTGTGCGGCAACGCTCGACAGCGTGGCCTTCATTTTCCGGCCTGGCGGCAATTTGTACTCCTGATTCTTTGAATATCATTTTGTACCATTACCGTATCATGACAGATCGCCAGACCTGAAGCGAGTCAATCCTTGCACGTGCTTATCCCAGGCGGTTTACCCGGGGATCGGTAAAGACATCCAGATCGTCGCGGCTTTCTGAAGAGAACTCTGATACCACCGCGCCGTGCTCCCCGGCCTGGAACCAGTGACGCGTGTTTGGGGAAATAGTGTACTGCTCACCCGGGCGCAGCAAAATGTAATTCTTTGCCGTATACCACTGTTCCGCACCTTCCGGCGGATGCCCGACGCCTGCCGAAGAGGGCAGACTTTCATCGTCAACAAACAGCCACACTTCACCCCAGCGGCAGCGGAAGGTTTCCTGTTTCCCCGGCGTGCCGCCGAACGGTGGATGTAAATGCTCAGGGCAGGTCTGATGTGGGAACAGCACCAGCTCCTTGGCGCAGTAGCGCGGTGTATTAATGTAGGTCAGCAGTTGCAGGCCGGATATCGGGTAGTCCGGCAGTCCGAAGGTGGCAATTTCAATCTGCTGCTGCTCGGCTTCGGTAAGCTGAATGGCAGCCTGTTGCAGATAGTGTCGGGTCTGTTCAATGGCCTGCTGACGCGTACTCATGATTTTCCTCCGGAGATAAAAACTGGTATCGGTAACATCGAAAAAACGATCCCGGGATCGCTTTTATTGTCTTTCACACGCCATTATCCGCCTCATAAAGATGTTTCAGTAATGAAAAAGCCAAAAATTTAACCGGAGTCACACATTTTTAACCCTGAATCCGATATTGTCGCTGTCATATTAATGTTATCGATACCATTTAGATATCACCGGGAGCCGAATATGAAAGCGTTAGTTCTTGCAGAAGCAGGCAAAATTGCCATTGAAGATCGTCAGTTTGATGAGCAGCTGGGCGACACTGACGTTGAGATCAAGATCCACTCCGTCGGCATCTGCGGCAGCGATGTTCACTATTACCAGCACGGACGTATCGGGCCATTCGTGGTGGAAGCGCCGATGGTGCTGGGCCACGAGGCTTCTGGCGTGGTGCTGGCGGTCGGTAAAGGCGTGAAGCATCTACAGCCGGGCGATCGTGTGTGCATGGAACCGGGCATTCCGGATATGCAGTCCGCGCAGTCACGTTCCGGGATCTATAACCTCGATCCGGCGGTGCGTTTTTGGGCCACGCCGCCGATCCACGGTTGCCTGCGCGAAACGGTGATCCACCCTGCAGCCTTTACCTTCAAGCTGCCGGACAACGTCAGCTTTGCCGAGGGCGCGATGGTCGAACCGCTGGCAATCGGTATGCATGCCGCCACTAAAGCGGCGATTAAGCCGGGCGATATCGCGCTGGTGATTGGTGCAGGTCCTATCGGGGTGGTGACCGCGCTGGCTGCGCTGGCCGGTGGCTGTTCAGACGTGATCATCTGCGACATGTTTGATGAAAAACTGCAGGTGGCGGCGAACTATGAAGGGCTGCATGCGGTAAATATTAAAAGCGGCGAGCTGGCTGCTACCGTGTCGCGCCTGACCAGCGGCAACGGCGTTGATGTGGTGTTTGAGTGTAGTGGTGCGAAGCCGGCCATTGCCGGGATCAGCGAACATATCGCTCCGGGCGGCACCGCGGTGCTGGTGGGCATGCCGATTGATGCCGCGCCAATGGATATTGTGGCGGCCCAGGCGAAAGAAGTCACCTTCAAGACCATTTTCCGCTACGCCAATATGTATCCGCGTACTCTGCGTCTGCTGAGCTCCGGCAAGCTGCGCGTTCAGCCGCTGATCTCGCAGACCTATAAGTTTGTTGATAGCGTCGCTGCATTCGAACGGGCGGCGGCGGGTAACCCTGACGACATCAAAATTATGCTGGAAATGGAGTAAGTCATGGCGCTGTATGCGGGCATTGACTGTGGTACCCAGGGTACCAAAGTGGTGATTGTTGATGACCAGAGCGGGACTCTCCTCGGTAGCGGTAGCGCGTCACATCAGCTGATCAGTGATTCATCCGGGCGGCGCGAGCAGCAGGCAGAATGGTGGATCGACGCGCTGATCGCCGCGTTTAAGCAGGCAACAGTGGCAGCGGGCGTGGACCCGCAGCAGATTGCTGCGCTGTCGGTTTCCGGCCAGCAGCACGGTTTCGTGGCGCTGGATGACGCCGGAGAGGTGCTGCACGCGGTCAAGCTGTGGTGCGATACCAGTACTGCGGAAGAAAATGCCTGGCTGCTGGAACAGCTCGGCGGCGAGCAGGGTTCGCTGGAGCAGCTTGGCCTGACGGTCGCGACCGGTTATACCGCCTCAAAAATCGTCTGGTTCAAACAGCAGCATCCTGAACTGTGGCAGCGGCTGGCAACGGTGCTGCTACCGCACGATTATCTGAACTTCTGGCTGACCGATGTGCGCTGTGCCGAGTATGGCGATGCTTCCGGCAGCGGACTGTTTGATATCCGTCAGCGCTGCTGGGACCGCCGCACGGTGGAACTGATCGACAACAGCGGCCGCTTGTGGAACGCACTGCCGCCGCTGATTTCAGCCGAACGGGCGGTGGGGACGGTGTGCGAGCGGGCGATAGAGGCGCTGGGCCTGCGTGCCGGCACGCTGGTGGCCAGCGGCGGGGGTGACAATATGATGGCGGCTATCGGTACGGGCAATATCCAGCCCGGGATACTGACCATGAGCCTTGGCACATCCGGTACGCTGTTTGCCTGTTCTGACAGCCCCGTGGTGGCGGATTCCGCAATGATCGCCGGATTCTGCTCCAGCACCAACGGCTGGCTGCCGCTGATTTGTACCATGAATGTGACTTCGGCGACGACCACAGTACAACATCTGCTGAATCAGGATCTGGCGTCGTTTAATCAGGCGCTGGAGCAGGCTGAACCGGGCGCAGGCGGTATGGTACTGCTGCCGTTCTTTAACGGGGAACGCGTACCGGAACTGCCGGCAGCTAAGGCCAGTCTGCACAATATGGACAGCGATAATCTGACGCCGGCCAACCTCTGCCTGGCGGTAGTGGAAGGGGCGACCTACGGACTGCGCTTCGGGCTGGATCTGTTCCGCCAGCAGGGCGTGGCGGTCAGCGAGATCCGTCTGACCGGCGGCGGAGCAAACAGCCCGCGCTGGCGGCAGATAGTCGCCGATGTGATGGCGTGCCCGGTGGTGTGCCTGCATGAGAAAGAGAGTGCGGCTCTGGGAGCGGCAATACAGGCTATCTGGTGCCATCAGCTGGCCAGCGGCAACAAGCGTTCACCGGCCACTCTGCTTGCCGATTTGTGCCAGCAGTTTGTACAGCTGGACGAAAGCAGCCGCGCGCAGCCGGATGCCGACCGCACGCGTCGCTATGCCAATCTCTATCAGCGCTATCTGCATTTACTGCATAAAGAGTATGAGGTGAGCTTATGAGTCAGTCAGCCGGAGGAGAGCAGTCAGCCTATCTGCTGGAGGTCAGCGGCGTAAAGAAGAGCTTCGGCCCGGTGGTAGCGCTGAAAAACGCCGAATTCTGCCTGCGGCGGGGATCGATCCACGCCCTGTGCGGCGGCAACGGCGCGGGGAAATCGACGTTTCTCAGCATTCTGATGGGATTTGTTCAACCCGACAGCGGCGATATCTTTATTAACGGCAAGCGCTGTGAGTTCTCCCATCCGAAAGAGGCGCTGGCGGCAGGTATTGTCATCGTCCAGCAGGAATTGAGCACCATTGCCGATTTAACGGTGGCGGAGAATATCTGGCTGGGGCGCGAGCCGCGCCGTTTTGGTTTCGTCGATTTTCGCCGCATGAACCAGCAAACCGCTGAGCTGCTGGCGGATCTGCACTTTACCCTGTCGCCGACCGAGAAGATGCGCAATCTCAGCGTGGCGGAACAGCAGCTGGTGGAGATTGCCAAAGCGCTGTCCCACGCCAACGCCGATATTATCATTATGGATGAACCGACTTCGGCGATTGGCGAGGAGGATGTGCAGAAGATTTTCCAGGTGATCACCCGGCTGGCGCAGAAGGGCAAGGGGATTATCTATGTTTCGCACCGGCTGGCGGAAATTTTCCAGATCGCCGACAGCTACACCATCTTCCGGGACGGGAGCTATATCCACGAAGGTCTGCTGAGTGATATCACCCGCGAGCAGCTGATTGAACATATTATCGGCGGCGAGTTTGAAAATGAGTTCGCTAAATTCAACCGGCCCGGCGACGAAGTGATGATGCAGGTGAATAACCTGAGCTGGGGCAGGAAGGTGCGGGATATCAGCCTGACGCTGAAGCGCGGAGAAATTCTCGGTATTTACGGCCTGGTTGGTTCAGGGCGCAGCGAGTTTCTCGATCTGATTTTTGGTATTAATCATGCCGATAGCGGTACGGTGCAACTGGGCGGGAAAACCCTGGCGCGCCATTCGCCAAAGGAGTCGATCGCCAGCGGAATTGCCTATGTGACGGAAGATCGTAAAGAGACCGGTTTAGTGCTGTGTCGGTCTGTGAATGAAAACATCAATATCGCCTCGTTCCAGGATATCAGTCGGGGAGGATTTATCAGCGACCGTCGCGAGCAGCAGCGCACGCGCGAGATGATCCAGCGTTTTAACGTCAAAACGCCGAACGGGGATCAGCTGGTAGGCAACCTGAGCGGCGGCAATCAGCAGAAGGTGGTACTCGGGCGCTGGGCGCTGGTCGATCCACAGGTGATGCTGCTGGATGAGCCAACGCGCGGCATTGATGTTGGCGCGAAAAAAGAGATTTACCGTTTTATGTCGGAATTCGCGCTCAAGGATCGCGGCATTATTATGGTTTCCTCCGAGCTGTCGGAAATTATCGGCATGAGCGACCGTATCCTGGTATTTAAAGATGGTGCGCTGGCCGGGGAATTATCGGCTGACAATGTTACCCAGGCAGAATTAATGAAGCTGGCGGTGTAAATCCGCTTTAACTATCTGGCGAAATTTAGCGATCAATAATCTATCTGCGCGCTGATTTTTTACAGAATATAAGAGATAAAATGATGAATACTACCCATTCAATCACACCGGGGTTGTCTTTATTCGCCCGAAATAAGCGTCACCTGCATAAATACGGCATCATTATTGCGTTCTTTGTCCTGTGCCTGGTGGTGACGGTAATTGGTGAAGTTCAGGTTGCCAAGGGGGTCTGGAGCAGTAACTACTTCCTCAGTAACGAAAATATGCTGATTGTTCTGCGTCAGATTTCGATTAACGGCATCCTGGCGATCGGCATGACCTTCGTGATTATTACCGCCGGGGTGGATCTGTCGGTAGGGTCGGTACTGGCGCTGAGCGGCATCGTGGCCGCGCGCTTTGCCACCACCAATACCGGTCTGGCGATTGGCGATACTGCTCATGCGGTGCTGATGCCGCTGATTATCGCGCTCGGCATCGGGATTGTCTGCGGCCTGCTGAACGGCACTATCCTGGCGCGCTATCGCCTGCAGCCATTTATCGTCACCATGGGCATGCTGTCTGCGGCGCGCGGGCTGGCGCTGTTGACCACCGACGGTAACCCGGTATCCCAGCTCAATGCCGATTTCCGCTGGTTAGGCAATGGCTACGTGCTGGGCATTCCGGTGCCGGTGATCCTGTTCGTGGTGCTGTTTGCTCTGGCCTGGGTCTTGCTGAATAAAACCCTGTTTGGCCGCTACGTTTACGCGGTCGGTGGTAACCAGAAAAGCGCGCGCACCTCGGGCATCAGCGTGGTGAAAATCAAAGTGCTGGTTTACACCCTGTGCGGCGCGCTGGCCGGGATTGCCGGGTTGATCCTCACCGCACGCACCGGTTCGGCACAAACTAACGCCGGGGCTGCCTACGAGCTGGATGCCATCGCCGCCGTGGTGATTGGCGGTACCAGTATGGCCGGAGGCGTAGGAACGCTGGTCGGTACGCTGTTTGGGATTTTAATTATCGGTGTAATGAATAACGGCCTCGATCTGCTCGGCGTGCAATCTTATTACCAGCAGATTATTAAAGGCGCATTAATTGTGGTTGCCGTACTGCTCGATCCGTCGCGTAAACAACAGCGCGATTAATACTGTGTTCACGGAATAAATAAACAGCCTGTTTAACAGGTGAGTATCCTACAAAAACCAGGAGTTAAAATGCATAAGATGACGAAAACAGCTCTGCTGACCTCCGGCCTGTTAATGGGCTGTATGGCCGCTCACGCCGCACCGGTTAAAATTGCGGTGCTGATGTACGGAATGAAAGCGGAGTTTGTCCAACTGATGGAGAAAGCCGGTAAAGAGCATCCGGCGGTCAAAAGCGGCGACGTACAGTTAACCGTTTACGACGGACGATACGATCCGATGGTGCAGAATAACCAGGCGGAAACCGCCATTCAGACCCACGCCGACGCGATTATTATTAACCCAATGGACTACGAAGCGAATATCGACGTGGTGACCATGGCAAACAAAGCGAAAATTCCAGTGGTGGTGACTAACGCGCGTCTGAATACCGACAAAATGACCTCCGAAGTGGTGTCCGATGATGTGCTGGGCGGCTATCTGGAAGCCAAAGCGGTTCTGAAGAAAATGAACTGCAAAGGCAACGTGGTGATCATTGAAGGGCCGAAGGGCGGCAGCGGTGAGATCCAGCGTGGCCAGGGCAACGATAAAGCTATCGCCGAATGCGGTGCCGGTAACGTGAAGGTGCTGGAGCGCAAAACCGCCAACTGGTCACGCGCCGAAGCGCTGCCGCTGATGGAAAACTGGTTACAAAAACACCGTGGTCAGATTAACGGCGTGATCGCGCAGAACGACGAAATGGCGCTGGGAGCGATTGAAGCGATCAAAGGTGCCAATCTGAATGTGAAAGACTTTGCGATCGCTGGTGTGGACGGCGTTTCCGATGCGATCCGTGCGGTACAGGCAGGTGAAATGGTGTCGATTCTGCAGGATGCGCACGCGCAGATGCAGGGCTCAATCGACGTGGCGCTGCGTGCGGTGAAGGGTGACAGCTATCAGCCACAGTCCACTATCTGGAAACAGTACGAAGGCAAAATGGCCTGGGATGACGGTATATCAAAACGCTACTCCGTACCGTGGACCGAAGTCACCCCGGAAAACGCCACTCAGCTGCTGGACGCGCGTAAGTAATCTATCACCGGGCCACCTTGAGTTAGCAGGTGGCCCTGTTTTTGTATTTGTCTCAATCGCAATATTCACAAATGTTCTGTGACAAAAACATGAATTTTATTTTATATTTCAGGTTTATCCTGGTAGGTTACATTTCGTCGTGCCATCTTTAGATAAACGGCACGACAACCAACCTGATTTAATCTCCCCCCGCAGATGTTCTTAATCTTCCCCTAAGAAAATTCATTTATGCTCTGTGTATAGTCGCGAAGCTAAGATAACTCACCTGTTGTTAGTGAGTTATTGTTCCGGTCTGTTTTCGTGGCTAACGGCGATGTTTTCGCCGCTGGCGTTTTCACGAGGTCATCCCAACTATTACTCACTTTTCCCGAGGTGCGTTTTTGCACGCCCCACGGTTAATTTCTGCCAGTTTATTGGTGATAACTGTTTAGAGAGATTAATCAATGTTGGAGTTTTTACCTTTTTCCCGCCCGGCAATGGGCAGCGAAGAGCTTGACGCGCTGGCAGAGGTTTTGCGTTCAGGTTGGATCACCACCGGTCCTAAAAATCAGCAGCTTGAGCAGGAATTTTGCCAGCTTACGGGTAACAGACACGCGATCGCCGTCAGCTCGGCAACTGCCGGGATGCACGTTACGCTGATGGGGCTGGGCATTCAGGCGGGCGATGAAGTCATTACACCGTCAATGACCTGGGTTTCCACACTAAATATGATTGCGCTGCTCGGTGCCACGCCGGTGATGATCGACGTCGATCGCGATACGCTGATGGTCACGCCCGAACTGATTGAAGCGGCGATCACCCCGCGCACGAAAGCCATTATTCCCGTGCACTACGCAGGCGTACCGGCCGACATCGACGCGATTCACGCGCTGGGTAAACGCTACGGTATCCCGGTAATCGATGACGCTGCTCATGCCGCTGGCACCTTTTATCAGGGCCGCCACGTCGGGGCGACGGGAACGGCGATTTTCTCCTTCCACGCCATTAAAAATATGAGCTGCGCCGAAGGTGGCATGGTGGTGACTGATGATGTGGCTCTGGCTGACCGCGTGCGCAGCCTGAAGTTTCACGGGCTGGGAGTCGATGCTTACGATCGCCAGACCCACGGCCGCGCGCCGCAGGCGGAAGTGATCGCGCCAGGGTACAAATACAATCTGGCCGATCTGAATGCCGCTATTGCCCTGGTTCAGCTGAAAAAACTGGCGCAGCATAATGCCCGCCGCGAGCAGATTGCCCGCCGCTATCTGCTTGAGCTTGCCGATACGCCGTTCCTGCCGCTGAAGCAGCCCGCCTGGCCGCACCAGCACGCCTGGCATCTGTTTATTCTGCGCATCGATCCGCAAACCTGCGGCCTCAACCGCGATGAGCTGATGCAGCGCCTGAAGGAACAGGGCATCGGCAGCGGGCTGCATTTCCGTGCGGCCCACACGCAAAAATATTACCGCGAACGCTTCCCTGACCTAACGCTCCCCAATACGGAGTGGAATTCCGCGCGCATTTGTTCCATCCCGCTGTTCCCGACGATGACCGATGAAGATACCGATCGCGTCATCGCGGCACTGCGCCAGATTGCAGGTAAATAAGATGACAGACCAGGATATTAAAAAGGTCTCGGTGGTGATCCCGGTTTACAACGAACAGGACAGCCTGAACGAGTTAATTCGCCGGACGCAGGCTGCCTGCGACACGTTGACGGTGGATTATGAAATCCTGCTGGTGGATGACGGCAGTAACGACAGCTCGGCGGAGATGTTGACCGCCGCCGCTGAACTGCCGGGTAGCAGGGTGATAGCGGTGTTGCTCAACCGTAACTACGGCCAGCACTCGGCGATTATGGCCGGATTCAGCCACGTATCGGGCGATCTGATTATCACTCTGGATGCGGATTTACAAAATCCGCCGGAGGAAATTCCCCGGCTGGTCGCGGTGGCGATGGAGGGTTATGACGTGGTGGGCACCGTGCGTCAGAACCGCCAGGACAGCTGGTTCCGCAAATGTGCCTCGCAGATGATTAATCGCCTGATCCAGCGTACCACCGGTAAGGCGATGGGGGATTACGGCTGCATGCTGCGCGCCTATCGCCGCCATATCATCGATGCGATGCTGCACTGCCACGAGCGCAGCACATTTATCCCGATTCTTGCTAATACCTTTGCCCGTCGGGCGACGGAAATTCCGGTGATGCATGCCGAGCGGGAATTTGGCGATTCCAAATACAGCTTTATGCGGCTGATTAACCTGATGTACGACCTGATTACCTGTCTGACTACCACGCCGCTGCGTCTGCTGAGTGTGTTCGGCAGCATTATCGCGCTATCGGGATTTGCCATTGCCGTGCTGCTGGTCGTGTTGCGCTTGTTCCTTGGGCCGGAGTGGTCGGCGGAAGGGGTGTTTATGCTGTTTGCCGTGTTGTTTATTTTTATCGGCGCGCAGTTCATTGGCATGGGCCTGCTGGGTGAGTATATCGGACGAATTTACAACGATGTCCGCGCTCGCCCTCGCTATTTTATTCAGCGCGTTGTCAGTCACAACGCCGACTCCACACAGGACAAGCAATGATGAAAGCAGTAGTTTTCGCCTACCATGATATTGGTTGCACGGGTATTCGTGCGCTGCACACCGCGGGATTCGAGATCCAAGCCATTTTCACCCACGCCGACAATGCCGCTGAAAATCAGTTTTACGGTTCGGTGGCGCGCACGGCGGCAGAGCTGAGCGTGCCGGTCTATGCCCCGGAGGATGTGAACCATCCGCTGTGGGTTGAGCGTATTAAAGCCATGGCACCGCAGGCGATTTTCTCGTTCCACTATCGGCAGATGCTGAGTGACGCGATCCTCAACAGCGCCAGCGAAGGCGCATTTAATCTGCATGCTTCGCTGCTGCCTCGCTACCGTGGCCGCGCGCCGCTGAACTGGGTGCTGGTCAACGGCGAAGACGAAACCGGCGTCACGCTGCATCGCATGGTGAAGCGTGCCGATGCTGGCGCAATTGTCGCCCAGCAGCGGGTCGCTATCGATCCGCAGGATAATGCGATCACCCTGCACCGCAAGCTGTGCCTCAGCAGCGCCGAGCTGTTGGCGGTCAGCCTGCCCGGCATTTTAAGCGGTGATTTTTCCGAGCGGGAACAGGATGAAAGCCAGGCGAGCTACGTCGGGCGTCGTACTCCGGAAGACGGGCGTATTGACTGGACTCAGCCAGCCCATCGTATTCACAACCTGGTGCGCGCGGTCACCGATCCGTGGCCGGGCGCGTTCAGCTTCGTGGGTTCCGGCAAATTTATCGTCTGGCAGTCGGCGGTCAGGCATGATTTCCCGGCGGCTAAGCCGGGCACCGTGCTGTCGGTGAATCCGCTGGTGGTAGCCAGCGGAGACGGCGCGCTGGAGATCGTCACCGGCCAGGGCGACAGCGGTGTCTATATGCAGGGCCGGCAGCTGGCGCAAACGCTGGGGCTGGTCAGCGGGGCGATTCTGCACAATCAGCCGGTGTCGGCAATTAAGCGCCTGACTCGCGTACTGATCCTCGGCGTAAACGGCTTTATCGGCAATCATCTGACCGATCGCCTGCTGCAGGATGATCATTTTGAAATTTACGGCCTGGATATTGGTTCCGACGCCATCAGCCGCTTTGTGGGCCATCCGCGCTTTCACTTTGTTGAGGGGGATATCAGTATCCACTCGGAGTGGATTGAGTACCATATTAAAAAATGTGATGTGATACTGCCGCTGGTCGCCATTGCCACGCCGATTGAATATACCCGCAATCCGCTGCGCGTTTTCGAGCTGGATTTTGAAGAGAATCTGAAGATTATTCGCGACTGCGTGAAGTACCAGAAGCGCATCATCTTCCCGTCTACCTCCGAAGTGTACGGTATGTGTACCGATGACACCTTCGATGAAGACCACTCGAATCTGGTGGTCGGTCCGATCAACAAACAGCGCTGGATTTACTCTGTCTCCAAGCAGCTGCTTGATCGGGTGATCTGGGCCTACGGCGAGAAAGAGGGGCTGCGCTTCACCCTGTTCCGGCCGTTTAACTGGATGGGACCGCGGCTGGATACCCTCAACGCCGCCCGTATCGGCAGTTCGCGGGCGATTACCCAGCTGATCCTCAATCTGGTGGAAGGTTCACCGATTAAACTGATCGACGGCGGGCGGCAGAAGCGCTGCTTTACCGATATTCGTGACGGCATTGAAGCGCTGTTTTTGATTATTGAAAACAAGCAGCAGAACTGCGACGGGCAGATTATTAATATCGGTAACCCTGAAAACGAAGCCAGCATCAAACAGCTGGCAGAGCAGCTGCTGGAGAGCTTTGACCGCCATCCGCTGCGCCACCGCTTCCCGCCGTTTGCCGGATTCCGCGAGGTGGAAAGCAGCAGCTACTATGGTAAGGGGTATCAGGACGTTGAGCACCGTAAACCGTCGATTCGTAATGCGAAACGGCTGCTCGGCTGGCAGCCGACGGTACAGATGAACCGTACCATCGATGCCACGCTGGATTTCTTCCTCAATTCGGTAGATGGCGGAGAGTCAGCTGAATGATCAATGTTGGTCTGCGTATTGATGTGGATACCTGGCGCGGCACCCGTGACGGGGTGCCCCGTCTGCTGGAAATTTTGCAGCAGCAACAGACTCAGGCGAGTTTTTTTTTCAGCGTTGGCCCGGACAATATGGGCCGCCACCTGTGGCGGCTGCTGAAGCCGCGTTTCCTGTGGAAGATGCTGCGTTCTAACGCCGCATCGCTCTACGGCTGGGATATTCTGCTGGCGGGGACCGCGTGGCCGGGGCGCAATATTGGCCGTGGCCATGCGGATCTGATCCGCGCAGCGGCAAAGCAGCATGAAATCGGGCTGCATGCCTGGGACCATTTCGCCTGGCAAACCTGGGCAGGCGTCTGGCCGAAGGAAAAGCTGCATGCGGAGATTGAACGCGGTGCCAGCGCGCTGGCGGACATTCTCGGCAGGCCGGTTAACTGTTCTGCCGTGGCGGGCTGGCGTGCTGACGGGCGGGTCGTGGCGGCTAAGCAGCATTTCGGCTTTGCCTGGAACAGCGACTGCCGGGGTACGCATCCGTTCCGACCACGTTTGCCGGACGGCAAGCCGGGTACGGTGCAGATCCCGGTGACGTTACCCACCTGGGATGAAGTGGCAGGTACCTCGGTGAGCCGCCAGGCGTTCAATGATTTTATTCTCGACCGCATTGTTGAGCAGCGGGATGACATGCCGGTGTATACCATTCATGCCGAAGTCGAAGGCATCGCGCTAAGCGGGATGTTTGACGATCTCCTTACCCAGGCGCGGGAGCGGGGCATTCGCTTCTGCCCGCTGGGCGAGCTGCTGCCCGATGATGTCACACAGCTGCCGATGGGCAGCATTGTCCGGGGTAGCTTCCCCGGCCGCGAAGGCTGGTTGGGATGCCAGCAATTTATTGAGTGAGACCGGATGAAGAGCTGGCGCATTACCCTCTCCCTGATCCTGATGTATGCCCTGTACTATCTGATCCCGCTTGAATACCGTGCCCTGTGGCAGCCGGATGAGGTTCGCTATGCGGAAATCAGCCGCGAAATGTTGGCCAGCGGTAACTGGATTTCCCCACATTTTCTCGGCCTGCGCTATTTTGAAAAGCCGGTGGCGGGCTATTGGATTAACAACCTCAGCCAGTTGCTGTTTGGCGGCAATAACTTCTCTGTGCGATTTGGTTCCGTTTTCTCGATTACCCTGAGCGCCATGCTGGTCTGGTGGCTGGCAATGCAGATTATTCAGCAGCGTCGTACCGCGTGGCTGGCGACGATCGTTTTCCTGACCAGCCTGCTGGTTTACGGCATCGGTACCTATGCGGTGCTCGATCCGATGATTACCCTGTGGCTGGTGGCGGCGATGTGCTGCTACTGGCTGGCGGTTCAGGCGGCCACGCGGCGGCAGGCGATTATCGCGTGGCTCCTGCTGGGGCTGGCCTGCGGCATGGGATTTATGACCAAGGGCTTTCTGGCACTGGCGGTGCCGGTGGTAGCGATTGTGCCCTGGGCCATCTGGCAGCGTCGCTTCCGCGAAGTGCTGATCTTCGGACCGCTGGCGGTGGTGGCGGCGGTGTTAATCTCCCTTCCCTGGGGAATTGCCATTGCCCGCCAGCAGCCGGATTTCTGGTCATACTTTTTCTGGGTGGAGCATATTCAGCGTTTTGCCGAGAAAGATGCGCAGCACAGTGCGCCGTTCTGGTACTACCTGCCGGTGTTGATTGCGGGTTCACTGCCATGGTTAGGGCTGCTGCCGGGGGCATTGCTGCGTGCGGGCCGGGTGCGAAATACCAGCAGCGGCGGCCTGTATCTGCTGAGCTGGGTGGTGATGCCGCTGCTGTTTTTCAGCATTGCCAAAGGAAAGCTGCCGACCTATATCCTGCCCTGCTTTGCACCGCTGGCAATTTTGCTGGCCGACTATGCCGTGCAGTCGGCGAAGGCAGGAGGCCGGGCGTTACGCGCCAATGCGCTGGTGAACCTGGCGTTCGGCACACTGGCTGCGCTCGCGGTATGGCTGGTGCTTTCGCCGTGGGGTCTTTCTCACCGTCCGGTGTTCCAGCCGTCCGAGGGCTTTAAGGTGGCGCTGGGCGGTATGGCGTTTTTATTCTGGGCGCTGATGGGGGCCGTCACGTATACCGGGCGCGGCAGAAACTGGCCGTTCGCCGCGCTGTGCCCGCTCGGCATTGCGCTGGCGCTGGCATTGGTCATCCCGGATAAAGTGGTCAATTCCAAACAGCCGCAGGAATTTATTCAGTCAACGCAAAAGCAGCTGGAGGACAGTCGTTTTATTTTGTCTAACAACAGCGGTATGGCTTCGGCGGTGGCGTGGCAGCTGAAGCGCCGCGACGTGGACATGTACGAACAGTCGGGTGAACTGACCTGGGGGTTAAGTTATCCCGACAGCCGTGACCGGCTGGTGGCGAGTGACCGGTTTGCCGACTGGCTGGCCGCTCACCGCCGGCTCGGCAATGTATCGCTGGTGCTGAAACTGACCGACAGCGCTCGCGACGTTGACCCTGGACTGCCCGCGCCGGACGAGGTGTATCGTCAGCAGCGTATGGTCCTTTACTACTATCACCAGCAGCCATGAATATTCTGCTGATTGTGTTGGTAAGCCTGCTGAGCTGTGCCGGGCAGCTGTGCCAGAAGCAGGCAACAGCCATCGACGGCAACGCACGGCCACGTCGGCATCTTCTGCTGTGGTTTGGCCTGAGCGTGCTGCTGCTGGGGCTGGCTATGCTTGCCTGGCTGCGGGTTCTACAGGAAGTTGCGGTTGGTGTGGCCTATCCCATGCTCAGCCTGAATTTTGTCCTGGTCGCGCTGGCCGCCCGCTGGCTGTGGCATGAGCGGCTGTCGCTCCGCCACGGTTGCGGCATTTTGCTGATCGTGGGCGGTGTGGCGGTGATGGGCGGATATACCTGATGGGCTGGCTATGTGCTCTGGGCAGTGTGCTGCTGGTCAGCGCGGCGCAGCTGTTGATGAAATGGGCGATGATCCAGCTGCCGGCCATCGATCGGCCGCTGGACTTCGCTGGCGCTATTGTCACCTTTTCCCCCCCCGCGCTGGCGCTGTTGGCCGGTTTGTTCGCCTATGCGTTTTCCATGCTGTGCTGGCTGCTGGCGCTGAAGCGTATACCGCTGAGCCGCGCTTATCCGCTGCTCAGCCTCAGCTATCTGCTGGTCTGGGGGATCGCGCTGCTTATCCCTTCGCTCAATGAGTCGTTTTTCTGGGGCAAGCTGGCGGGTGGGGGGCTGATCCTCACCGGGCTGATGCTGATCCTCTGGCCGGACAAAAAAGACCGTTAACCGGTTAAAGGCGTTATGATTGCCGGGTTATAGGATTTCTTAATTAGCAGGTTATTTAAAATGATGGATAAAAATCGCCTTCTGGAGGTTCGGGAGGTCAGCTTTGCGCTGCAGGATAAACTCCTGCTGGCACCGCTGTCCTTTTCGCTGGGCAAAGGGGAGTTTCTCTGGCTGACGGGTCCGTCCGGGGCAGGGAAGAGCACGTTACTGAAAATTATCGCTTCGCTGCTGGAGCCCTCATCGGGTGAGGTGATCTTCAATGGCCAGCCGCTGGCGACGTTGAAACCGGAACGCTACCGGCAGCAGGTCTCTTATGTTTTCCAGACGCCGGTGCTGTTCGGCAGCACGGTGTTCGACAATCTGGCGCTGCCGTATCAGATCCGCCAGCGCCCGCCGCAGCGGCAGTCGATGATCGACGGCCTGCAGCGGCTGAATCTGCCGGCTGCCGCGCTGGACCGCACCATCGACCAGCTTTCCGGTGGGGAAAAACAGCGCGTGGCGCTGCTGCGTAATCTCCAGTTCCCGCCTGATATTCTGCTGTTGGATGAGATCACCAGCGCGCTGGATGAGGAAAATAAGCAGGCGGTACATCAACTCATTGATGAACAGGTCGGGCAGGGCACCGCCGCGATCTGGATCAGCCACGATCGTCATGAAACCGATAACGCGCAGCGTATTCTGACGCTGTCGGCACCGCAAAACCGGGGGCAGCTTGAACCAGCATAATATTACCAATGAGTCGCTGGGCCTGGCGCTGGTACTGGTGCTGATTGCTCTGCTGGTCAGCCGTAAAGAGAAACTGGGGCTGGAAAAAGACATCGTCTGGAGCGTGGCGCGAGCTATCGTGCAGCTGGTGATTGTCGGCTATGTGCTGAAGTACATTTTCGAACTGGACAACGGCTGGCTGACGGTGCTGATGGTGCTGTTTATCTGCGTGAATGCGGCGCTGAATGCCAAAAAGCGCAGCCGTGCCATTGATAATGGATTCCTGATTTCATTCGTGGCGATAACGCTGGGTACCACACTGACCTTAACTATTCTGGTGCTCAGCCGGGCGATTGAGTTTATGCCGATGCAGGTGATCCCGATATCCGGCATGATCGCGGGCAATGCGATGGTGGCGGTGGGACTGTGCTTTAGCAATCTCAACCAGCGCTTTGCCGATAACCGGCAGAAGGTGGAAGAGATGCTGAGCCTGGGGGCCAGTGCGCGAATCGCTTCAGGTAGCATTGTGCGCGACAGTATTCGCGCGGCAATGATCCCTACCGTGGATGCAGCTAAAACCGTTGGGCTGGTCAGCCTGCCGGGGATGATGTCCGGGCTGATTTTTGCCGGTATCGATCCAGTGAAGGCGATCAAATACCAGATTATGGTGACGTTTATGCTGCTGGGAACGGCCAGTCTCTCGACAATTGTGGCCGGTTACCTCGCCTGCCAGCGCTTTTACACCGCACGGGTTCAACTTAAGCCGTGAAGTTATCACGTGGTGCGGTGGCGTATCTGGAATATCTTCAGGCAGCCGAGTTGCCCGTCAGTAAGCCTTCAGGCTGGCGGCGTGTGACGAGGCAGGTCTGTCCTGTACTCAGGATGATATGCAATTCTCAGGCCCCAAACGGGGCCTGAGAATGTGACTGATACACAGCTTAATGCGGATAAATATTACCGCCTGTAACTCACTATAGAGTGGTTTTGGGCATCCCTTAAATCCCGCTGTTAGAAATTAACGTTGGCACTAAGCCCGCCGACAAAGGCGTTTTTCACTTCGCTGACCGCACCCGGAGAGGCGACGTACTGCAGGTTTGGCCGCAGGCTGAGCCAGTTGGTCAGGCGCGCGTTATAGTAGATCTCGTAGTTATATTCCGAACCGTGCTGGATGGGCAGATAGGTCGGGCTGTGGTAGTTACTTTCCCCGTTTTCTTCATTGATCCGGTGCTGCATGCGCCCGTAGTTGCTGTTGACGTGAATGCGTGCTGCACCCACGCCAATTTCATCCTGTGAACGGGCGGCGAACGGTCCTTTCCAGACAAAGGTCATCGCCTGATAGTTATCTGTTTTAGAGGTGCGTCGATCGTTCATCACGCCCTGTACCGTCATGCTCAACCCGCGCTGATTATCACCGTCCATCGCCGTCAGCTGCTGTTGCAGCAACAGATAGCCGCCGTAGGCGTGGGCATCATCGTTATAGCTGCCGTTGCGATAGCTGGAGTACTTATCGCCGTTGACCGATGAGTAGTACACGCCCATACGGTAGTTGCCCGGCAGTTTTTCAGGTCCGAACACCGGCTTCCATCCCAGTTCGACCGGTACCATATTGCCGAGCGTCGGACTGGTATCCAGGCGGAAGCCGTTCCCGGTATCGTAGTTGCTGGCAGTCTGATTGTAGAAACCGACCTGCAGGAAAACTTCTGGCGTAAAGTTAAGCTTCACGCGGCCGCCCCACTGGGAAACCGGCCAGTTAAACCAGCGGTCGCCGCGCCAGTTCCCCGGCTGCCCGCTGCCAAACGCCAGGTTTTCGAAATTGCTCTGGAAGGAATCAAAATCTTCACCGACGGTGACGCGACCGGCTTTCACTTCGATAAGACGATTGAAGAAGCCTTTATTCATCCAGAATTGAGTCAGGCGCCAGGTTTGACCACGACCGTAAACCTCTTCTACCGATGACAGACCGCCGGTGCGGGGATCGTTAATATGTTCAGTCAGATCGTGGCCGTTACGGCTGGTAACGGTGAACTGGAACTGGGTATCCTCCCAGTTAAGCAGCTTCTCTAAATCCAGGCTGGTGCCGAATGCCCACTGATCGGTGTAACGTGCGGTTGTTGAGGTTTTATAGCCGCCGGCCAGATTGCTGGCGGATTCCATGGTGTAGTTCACCTGGAAATCCACGCCGTCCTCTTTTAACTGCGATCGCAGACCGCCCCAGTCACCGAACATATAGGATGAATCAACGCTTAACGGTGCCATATCGGCCCGGGAGACCGTAGAAAACATCACCAGAGCACTGCTGCACACCAGCGCGAGTTTTTTCATTCTCCGAACTGTATTTGCTTTTCTTTGCATAATAATGACCTTTTTTATTATCACCCCACGGTCCTGCTTCACCGAATTCCATTAACGGTTAACCGCCGGGTACTTAGAGATAAAATGCTGTTGTCTTAACTGCCGCAATAAATGTTTTGCAACTGTCGTATGACAACATGTGAACAAGTGGCAGGGATTATATTTTTGTGCGGAGAATGCTTAGCGAAGTGAATTTATTGTATGGAAATAATTAGCATGGTTACTGTTTGTTTCTACGGCAGGTAATAGTCGAGAGAAGTCCGCCAGTTCAGGGCGGTAATAAACCGGCGGATAAAACTTAAAACTTAATCTCAGCCCCCAGGCCGCCAACAAACAGATGTGAGTTGTCTTCGACAGCTCCAGGTTTAGTTGTTTGTTGTAAGTTAGGATGAAGAATAACGTGAGGTGTTAAATGATAGTTATAATAAAGATCGTAGTTAAATCCTTCACCGTGCATTAACGGCTGCGGCCTGCGATCCTGATACTCAGGTATGGGGGATAAGTTTTTGGGTAGAGATTTAGCGTTATTAATGTTTGGATAAACAGATGATGTTTGCTGTTCGGGTATAATTTTCAGCGTTATGTGCTTTGCACAAACCGCGTTACTGAAAAGTAGCATCGTCAGTGCGGCAGCACTGGAGAACATGGCATGGCGCCAAATTTTTGAGGATGATAGCCTTTCCATATGTGACCCCTCTTTATCGATACCCTCAGTGGTGTAGTCCCTTTTTTTTCCGTTGCCATTACACCATACCACCCGATGACGGTTTCTCTCAAAAATGCGTTTTAAGGACGTTTTTATGATATTTAGGGCAGACAGCATCAACTGATTTTCACCTGATAGAAGGTTAAGGTAAGATGTCCTCAATGCAACTGAAGGGAGTTTTTTGATAAGTATTGGTCAGGGAGAGAGTCCATGAGAAAACTGTTGTTTGCTATATGGTGTGTGTTTTCTTTTGTCTTATCTTATTTGATATTCTTTTTATTGATTACATTTATTCAAATCAATATTATCCCGCGTGAAATGCTGGAAAATTTTCTCGAACTTTTATCAATGACCGGTGATGTAGCCTTTACCCGCTGGCTCTATTTCTCAGGAAGTGGGTTATCATTACTATTAGCTATTATGACCTGTCATGAAGTGTGGGTGATGCAGCATCATGCTGAAGCCTGAAAAAACGCCCGTTCGCGGGCGTTTTTTATCGCGAATCGATTATCTTTGGCCAAATATTTTAGCCGCCAGGAAGCCCACTCCGGCTGCAATAACCAGTGAGACCAACGGAGAGTCTTTGGTTTTGGTTTTCACACAGTCCAGAGCATCATCTATGGCACACAGGATGCCTTCGCCGCCTGCTGACGGACTTTCCCCTTAAATTCATGCTCAGGAGAATCGACGGCTTTGCCAAACTCTTCCTGGCCTTTGCCGAGAGCTTCTTCCGCTTTATCGTTCGCTTTATCAAACAGACTCATACTGCCTCCTTTGATGGCATGATTTCCTCATGTGGGATAATAAGCGTAGCCCACTGATGGCAGAAGAGCGTCGGAATTTCTATGAAAATATGAACTTACGTTTAACTGAATGTAAAAAAGGTGGATCGCCCGATCCACCCTGAATGTTAAATATCAGTGATAACCTTCGTCCGGCTTAATTTTCCCGCGGAAGACATAATAGCTCCAGAAGGTATAAACCAGAATTACCGGAATAATCAGCAGACCGCCAACCAGCATAAAGCCCTGGCTCTGAGGTGGCGAAGCCGCATCCCAAATGGTGATAGACGGTGGGATGATGTTTGGCCAGATACTGATGCCGAGGCCGGTAAAGCCAAGAAACACCAGCGCGAGCGTTAGCAGGAACGGCGTGTAGTGCGCATGGCACTTCAGTGCGCGGAGCAGACCCCACGCAGTGGCCAGCACCAGCACCGGGACCGGCAGGAACCAGTACAGGTTAGGCAGGCTGAACCAGCGATGCATAATGTTCTCGTGCAGCAGTGGTGTCCAGATGCTGACGATGGCAATCACCGCCAGCAGCGCCAGCAACAGCGGCTTAGTCAGCGCGGTCATTTTACGATGCAGCTCATGTTCGGTTTTCATAATCAGCCAGGTGCTACCCAGCAGTGCATAGGCCAGAACCAGTCCTGCGCCGCAGAACAGGGTAAACGGCGTCAGCCATGCCAGCGCCGGACCGCTGTAGGTGCGATTGGTAACTTCGAAACCGTTGATCACCGCGCCCAGCACGACACCCTGGCTGAAGGTGGCAACAAACGAGCCGCCGATAAAGGCTTTATCCCAGAAAGGACGATGCTCTTCGGTTGCCTTAAAGCGGAACTCAAAAGCTACGCCGCGGAAAATCAGGCCGATCAGCATAATCGTTAACGGTGCGGCAAGCGCCGTGGTGATCACCGCGTAGGCCAGCGGGAAGGCACCAAACAGTGCGGCACCACCGAGGATAAGCCAGGTTTCGTTGCCGTCCCACACCGGAGCGACGGTATTCACCATCATGTCGCGCTCAACCGGATCCTTATTGAACGGGAACAGGATGCCGATACCGAGATCGAAGCCATCCATAATGATGTACATCAGGGTGGCGAAGACAATGATGGTAAACCAGATAATGGAGAGATCGATTCCCATCTTATTTTCCCTCTTCCGATGAATTTAATTTTTCCTGCACCGCCGACAGCGGGCGTGAAGGGGTGTGTGAGGTACCCGGCCCACCTTCTGGGGTATGGTCACCTTCTCCTGCCTGCGGACCTTTTTTGATCAGATTAGCCAGATAGGTGTAGCCGATACCGAACACTGAGATATAAACCAGGATAAAGGCGATCAGCGAGATCGCCATCTGCAGCGTGCTGTGCAGCGAAACGGCATCACGGGTGCGCAGCAGGCCATAAATTACCCACGGCTGACGCCCCATTTCTGTAGTGATCCAGCCTGCGACCAGCGCAATCAGCCCGGATGGCCCCATCAGCAGCACAAACCACAGGAACGGACGTGAGGTGTAAAGGCGCTGGCCGCGGCGCATCCACAGGCTGACGACCCCCATCAGGATCATCAGCATGCCTAAGCCAACCATGACGCGGAACGACCAGAACACCACCAGCGAGTTAGGACGATCTTCTTTCGGGAAGCTTTTCAGTGCCGGAACCTGTTTGTCGAGGCTGTGGGTCAGAATCAAACTGCCGAGGTAAGGAATCTCCAGCGCGTAGCGGGTTCTTTCTTCTTTCATGTCCGGAATACCGAACAGGATCAGCGGTGTGGCTTCACCCGGCGGGTTTTCCCAGTGTCCTTCAATCGCTGCGATCTTGGCAGGCTGATGCTTCAGCGTATTCAGACCGTGAGCATCGCCGATCATCGCCTGAATCGGCGACACGATCAGCGCCATCCACAAAGCCATAGACAGCATTTTGCGAATGGCGGGCGTATCGTTTTTGCGCAACAGGTGCCAGGCCGCTGAGGCACCGACGAAGAATGCGGTCACCAGGAAGGCCGCCACGGACATATGCAGCAGTCGGTACGGGAAAGAGGGGTTGAAGATAATCGCCAGCCAGTCGGCAGGGACCACGATACCGTTTTCCACCGTGTAGCCCTGTGGTGTCTGCATCCAGCTGTTGGAGGCAAGTATCCAGAAGGTAGAAATAATAGTTCCCAGTGCCACCATGCAGGTTGCGAAGAAGTGCAGACCACGGCTGACGCGATTCCAGCCAAACAGCATGACGCCGAGGAAGCCGGCTTCAAGGAAGAATGCGGTCAGGACTTCATAGGTCAGCAGCGGGCCGGTGATACTGCCGGCGAACTGTGAGAATCCCGCCCAGTTGGTGCCGAACTGATAGGCCATTACCAGCCCCGATACCACACCCATACCGAAGTTGACGGCGAAGATTTTTGACCAGAAATGATAGAGGTCGCGATAAACCTCGTTTTTGCTTCTCAGCCACAGACCTTCCAGTACCGCAAGGAAACTGGCCAGCCCGATGGTGATAGCGGGGAAAAGGATGTGAAAGGTTACGGTAAAGCCAAACTGTATCCTTGCCAGGTGATACGCATCTAATCCGAACATTGCTTACCTCGATCTAACATAATACTGCCTTTTATTTTTTTACCCACAATTAACAAATAGACTACATTATGGAAAAGTGAAGACGGATAATTGCGGGTTTCTCATCTACTACGCTTTGATCGTAAGACCAAATCAGGTGAAGGAGTAGTAACAGTAATATTGATCGCGGCTATAACAGCAATCATTATTACGTTGAAGTGTTTCGCAGTGAGGTTAAATCGCTGGCGAAAAATGTTAAAGCAGGCTAGTGAAATGCTGATGGTATGTGAATGAACTGTATAATTATGATGAGTAAGGGTTTTTTATCGCTGTCTTTCGGGGGTAAATGCGAAGGATATTTCTCCCTGCGAATAAATATCGACGTTCATTTTATCGGTTTTTTATAGCTAAGAGGGATATAAATATAATGTTGTGGCACGGTATGGGTATAATAACCACAGAAAATATAAAGGTTTGGTGAAATATGTAAACCATGTGTTATTTTTTAGAGCGTAATTGAAACTGTTAATTTTTCTGCATTTTTAGCACCTTCCCTCATCCTGCTATTTTCAACATCTGCTCGAAAAATGTTAATAATGTAATACACAAGATTACGCAATTTGAAATATTTTGATACAATTTTGCGTGGTTTATCTGTTCAATAATTGTCGAGAATCAAAATTGAACTGTACGGAATATGCACATTGGCGACGGCGCCGACTGCCGTGCTATAACAGCGACACAGGGCCACTGTCGGCCATTTTACAGGGGGGGGGAGATGGATATTCTGCTGGCGCTGTTGCCGGTTTATGCGGCCTACTTACTGGGAACGGCCAGCCCGGGTCCCAGTAATATGGCCATTATGGGGGTGGCGATGAGCCAGGGGTGACTGCCGGCTCTGATGCTGGCTGCCGGTGTGATCAGTGGCTCGCTGTGTTGGGCGCTGCTGGGCATTTTCGTGTTCGGCAGCTACGCGCTGCTGTTTTCTACTCAGATGATGAGCGGGGGCTATCAGAAATGCCGTCGGGGAATTGAAAGTGTGTTTGCGCTGTTCTTCACGGCGGCAGGTATTAAGTTGCTGTTCTCACGCCGATCGGCCAGTGGCGGGCGCATAAGCGCCGCCGCTTTAGCCGATGGCTCAGGGCTGATAATCTGCCAGCTCGGTTTCCGGCATACCGGCTTCACGCGCTGACTGACACAGCTGCTGCCAGCTGTTGGTATCAATCGGAATACCGTGCTGCTGACGTTCCGCGCGCTGCTCTTCTTCCCATTCGCCGGGCACTTTGATTGGTTGTTCACCTGCCTGCGGGGAGGCTTTCGCCCAGTCAATAAACCGCTGCGCTTCCTGCTGCATTTCCGGTGCATCGAACGCGGCAGGGTCCAATACGATACTGGTCATACAGTTGAAAATCGCCGCTGATGAGGTTTGCAGAGAATCCTGGTGGGTAGTTTTGCCACCGGAAAGTGCGCCGCCGAGAATTTCACACATCACCGCCAGTGCATAGCCTTTATGCAGGCCAAATGCCAGCAGTGAACCGTAAGGCGTTTCATGCATGACGGCCGGATCGCAGGTCGGCTGGCCGTGGCTGTCAATCAGGTTGCCGTCGGCAACCGCTATACGCTTATTCCACGCCACGCGGGTTTTGCCGTAGGCAATGCCGCTGGTGGCGAAGTCCAGCAGCAGCGGGGCCTGCCCGGGGCGCGGAAAAACGGCACAGAACGGATTGGTGCCAAATCGGCGGTCGCTGCCGTTAAAAGGAGCGACGAGCGGATCGCCGACGACGTTGACAAAGTGGAACGAGATAAATCCGGCGCTGGCGCACATTTCTGCCCAGTGGCCAATACGCCCGATATGGTGAGAATTACGCAGGGCGATCGCGCACATGCCCAGCTCGCGGGTACGGCCTATAGCCAGCTTCATCGCTTCTGCGGCCATCACCTGGCCGAATCCCTGTTGGCCATCAACCGTTAACACGGCTCCGGCGTCTTTGACGATCAGCAGTTCATGGTTCTGTTGCAGATTTCCTAACGCGCGGGAGGTCATATAGGTGGGGATCATACCCACGCCGTGGGAATCATGGCCGGCAAGATTGGCAGCAACGAGATGATCGGCAATTT
This sequence comes from Erwinia sp. GW821-FHT03D09, assembly GCF_059420805.1. Classification (NCBI taxonomy): domain Bacteria; kingdom Pseudomonadati; phylum Pseudomonadota; class Gammaproteobacteria; order Enterobacterales; family Erwiniaceae; genus Erwinia; species Erwinia sp. GW821-FHT03D09. The sequence continues at coordinate 97,923 of NZ_JBWKUK010000009.1, read as the reverse complement.
TTCTTGCTTCAGACGGGCTGCTGCCAGCATGCAGCCACAGGCTGTTAACCATCTGATGCAGTTTAGTGGGGTTAATACGAATTTCGTCCATCATTACGCTCCATGTTTAGCCGTCAGGTGACGGAAGTTATAACCGGTTGCTGCAATGTGTATCGCAGTATAGAACTGGCCCTATCCTATCCTATCCGGCATGTGACTGAGGAGCGTAGAATTTTTATAAAAAAAAGCCCACGAAACGTGGGCAAATAAAGCTATTTCTCGACTTTACCATTGAGTGGTACAGGAGCATGGTCACACAATTTTTGTATAAAATATAATTGGTTATATAGATCAATTAGTTCATATCGATCTTATAAATCGATTACGGCAATAGCTGAACAAATTTTGTTACAGAAACCGTTTCACTGACGTTTAAAGTTTACACTTGAGTTAGTGAGGTTGATAAAACCCCGCTTGAATCATTTCGTCACGGAGCGCCTGCGTTATTTGCCGGTTGCCACCGGTGACGGGATAAATCACGTTATTGACTACATCATCCAGGTCGTGTTCTTTAAACTCCTGGCAGGTGAGTTGAGTGCCGCCTTCATCATTAATAGCAATCGAACCTTTGATGTGATTTCCCGCATCTTTGGCTGTCAGGCTGTAACGGCCCAGGCTGATATTTATTGTGCTCATAGGGATCTCCTTGCATACCCAGCCTCTTTCAAGCACCCGGTTTAATACTTGCCGGACAATCCCTTCCCTTTACTAATCTTGAACAGAGTGGGTATAACGGTCAGGGTGAAGTTGGTAACAAGTAAGTCCTTAAGATGACCTCATAAGTTTAGCTATAACGCCCCGCGTTTGGTGAGGATATTCCGAGCAAAATGACGGTTTGTGATGACAATCGCTAATAAATGAATGGTTGTGTAAAGGTGATCAGCATCCGGCGTAGTGAACATTTATTGCCACCACACCGTGCTGCAGGGCGCTTAACCCGCAATAGTGATATCAATATCCATTGCCGCCAGCTCACGGTTGGCGGACGCCGGCAGATGTGGGTCAGTGATTATGCCATCAAACTCTTCGAGCGGTAGTACCAGAAAAGTGGCAATTTTATTGTATTTCGAACTGTCGGCCAGCAGCACCCGCTTGCGGCTTACTCCGCTGGCTGCGCGCTTGACGGCAATTTTTTCTTCATCCGGCGTGAAGGTTCCGCGTGTGCCCCAGCAGGATGCAGAAATAAAAGCAATGTCAATCGACAGTCCACGCAGGGCCTGAGCGGCGGCTTCCCCAACGCTGGAGCGGTTGTCGCGACACAGGGTGCCACCGGTGTGGATCATTCTGCACTGGCTACCATCAATCAGGAAATTGGCAATGGCGAAATCGTTAGTGACGATCAGCAGGTCATCACGAACGCTGAGCTCGCGAGCAAGCGCCAGAGTGGTGGTGCCTGCGTCCAGATAGAGGCAGCTGTTGCGGGGAATATGCTGTGCCGCTGCCGCGCCGATGGCCTGCTTTTCCAGGCTGAACATACTGGTTTTATCCAGATGCGAAGGTTCGCTGGATAATCGCTCGGTCGAACGCACGCCACCGGAAACCAACATTACCGCTCCCTGTTCTTCCAGCTTTTGCAGATCGCGGCGAATGGTCATATGGGAGACCGCCAGACGTTCGGTCAGTTCAGCAATACTGATTACGCCGCGTTCCTGCACCAGCGATAAAATTTTTTGATGGCGTTCAACGGGAATCATGAACTCTCCTTGAAAAAGGGGCGTAGCCAGCCTGCAGAACGGTGTTGAAGAATGTCATCGACTCGGCGACACAACACCACAATTTTTACCAATTTATCACGCCAATGCTTTTTCGTCACAGCTTTTCAGTCATTATAATTACCTATCTTACTGAATAATGATGGTTTTATTCCTTTTGGCGTTCTTTTTTACTCTGTTAATCTATGTGAACCCTGTTATCTTCGTTGTTAATTATTGTGATGTATATCACCAAGTTTGCGGTTTAAAACGCCTATACTTCACACAAGAAAACAAATTATCACCAAAATTAACACGGAGGGCGTATGTCTAACGCAGCATCAATGTCGGTTTGTGTCGTTGGCCTCGGTTCTATGGGCATGGGCGCGGCGCAATCCTGTATCAGGGCAGGCCTGCGGACCTGGGGCGTGGATCTTAATCCACAGGCACTGCAAACTCTACGCGATAGCGGCGCACAGGGGGCAGAGAGCCGCGCTGATGATTTCGCCGACGAGCTGGATGCGGTGCTGCTGCTGGTGGTAAATGCTGCTCAGGTTAATGCCATTCTGTTTGGTGAAAATGGCCTGGCTTCGCGTCTGAAGCCAGGTACCGCGGTGATGGTTTCCTCGACGATCTCCTCTGCCGACGCGCAGAGTTTTGAACAGCAGCTGACGCAGTATCAGCTGATCATGCTGGATGCGCCGGTTTCCGGTGGTGCGGTGAAAGCCGCGGCGGGCGAGATGACGGTGATGGCTTCCGGCAGCGATGCTGCCTTTGAGCGCCTGCAGCCGGTGCTGGATGCTGTGGCGGGTAAGGTGTATCGGATTGGCAGTGAGATCGGTCTTGGCTCGACGGTGAAGATTATCCATCAGCTGCTTGCCGGGGTACATATTGCGGCCGGAGCAGAAGCAATGGCGCTGGCTGCACGTGCGGGTATCCCGCTGGATACCATGTATGACGTGGTGACGAACGCGGCGGGGAATTCCTGGATGTTTGAAAACCGCATGCGGCACGTTGTTGACGGTGACTACTCGCCGAAATCCGCAGTGGATATTTTCGTGAAAGATCTCGGTCTGGTCGCTGATACGGCGAAAGCACTGCACTTTCCGCTGCCGCTGGCTTCGACGGCGTTCAATATGTTTACCTCCGCCAGCAATGCAGGCTACGGCCGCGAAGACGACAGCGCGGTGATCAAGATCTTTAGCGGCATTACGCTGCCGGAAAAAAAGGAGCAGAAATAATGCGCCTGGGTGTGATTGCAGATGATTTTACCGGTGCCACCGATATCGCCAGTTTTCTGGTGCAGAACGGCATGTCAACGGTGCAGGTTAACGGAGTGCCGCAGGACGACCGCCAGCTGGATGCGGAAGCGATTGTGGTCAGCCTGAAGTCTCGTTCCTGCGCGGCAGAAAAAGCCGTTGAGGATTCTCTCGCGGCGCTGGCGTGGCTGCAACAGCAGGGCTGCGAGCGGTTCTACTTTAAATACTGCTCGACCTTCGACAGCACCGCGAAAGGGAATATTGGCCCGGTCACCGATGCATTGCTGGCCGTGCTGGGTGAAAGGCAGACGGTCATTTCCCCTGCGCTGCCGGTGAATGGCCGTACCGTCTATCAAGGGCATTTGTTCGTGATGAACCAGCTGTTGTCCGATTCAGGTATGCGCCATCATCCGGTCACGCCGATGACCGACAGTAACCTGCTGCGGCTGATGGAAGCGCAGGCAGCGGGTAAGGCTGGATTGATCGCCAGCCAGATGCTGGATTGCGGTGCTGAGGCGGTGCGAACTGAACTGGCTGCGCTGGCGGCAGAGGGTGTGCGCTATGTGGTGCTGGATGCGCTTAACGAGCAGCATCTGCTGACTCAGGGGGAAGCGCTGCGTGAGATGAAACTGGTGACCGGCGGTTCCGGGCTGGCAATTGGCCTGGCGCGGCAGTGGGCGAGCAGCGGCTGGGATCGCGAACAGGCGCAGGCCGCAGGTAAACCGCAGGGCGGACGGGCGGTGGTCATCTCCGGTTCCTGCTCGACGATGACTAACCGGCAGGTGGCCCGCTACCGTCAGCAGGCCTCTTCGCAGGCGGTTGATGTGGAACGCGCGCTGCAGCAGCGCGAAGCCTATGCACACGAGCTGTGCGACTGGGTGGATCAGCATGCTAATGAGTCGTTGGCACCGATGCTGTTTGCCACCTCTGAACCGGAAACGCTGCAGCGTATTCAGCAGCAGTACGGTGCGCAGCAGAGCAGCGAGGCCGTTGAGCAGCTGTTTGCCAGCGTGGTGCGTGAACTGCAACAGCGCGGCTGGCAGCGCTTTATCGTTGCCGGAGGCGAAACCTCGGGCGTGGTGGCGCAGACGCTGAACATTGATGCCTTCCATATCGGCCCGGTGATTTCCCCCGGAGTTCCGTGGGTCAGATCGGTCACGCAGCCGGTGTCCCTTGCGCTGAAATCCGGTAATTTCGGTGATGAAAACTTTTTTGCCCGTTCGCAAACGGAGTTCGCACTATGACTGAACAAGAGGCACGTGAAGAAATGGTCCGGCTGGGTACCTCGTTTTTCCAGCGCGGATATGCCACCGGTTCGGCAGGGAATTTATCGATGCGCCTGGAGGACGGTACGCTGCTGGCGACGCCGACGGGCTCCTGTCTTGGCGAACTGGTGGCGGAACGACTGTCGAAGGTCACCCCTGAAGGAGAGTGGATCGACGGCGATAAACCTTCGAAAGAGATCAGCTTCCACCGTGCGATCTATCAGAACAACCCGGAGTGCGGTGCTATCGTGCATCTGCACTGCCTGTATCTGACCGCACTTTCCTGTCTTGAAGGGCTGGACAGCAAGAACTGCATTCGACCTTTCACGCCGTATGTTGTGATGCGCGTTGGCGATGTGCCGGTTGTTCCTTATTATCGTCCGGGCGATCCTCGTCTCGGCGAGGAGCTGGCGAAGCTGGCGCCACACTACCGTGCATTCCTGCTGGCGAATCACGGACCGGTGGTGGTGGGGAAAACGCTGCGTGAGGCGGCGGACAATACCGAAGAACTGGAAGAGACTGCCCGACTGATATTTACCCTGGGCGATCGCCCTGTTCGTTATCTGACCGATGACGAAGTGGCTGAATTACGGAGCTGAAGACATGCCTAAGTTTGCTGCTAACCTGTCTACCCTGTTTAACGAACTGCCTTTCCTTGAGCGCTTTGATGCGGCGGCGAAGGCTGGCTTTAAAGGCGTTGAATTTTTATTCCCTTACGAATATGACGCTGCGGTACTGAAAGAGGCGCTGACGCGTAATCAACTGGAGCTGGTACTGTTTAATACCGCACCGGGCAACGCGGCGGCGGGAGAGTGGGGCGTTTGTGCGATCCCGGGGCGTGAAGACGATGCCCGTCGCGATATCGACCGCGCGCTGGAGTATGCCCTGGCGCTGAACTGCCGCCAGGTCCACGTGATGGCCTCAGTGGTGCTGCCAGGAGCAGACCGCGAAGCCTGGTGCCAAACCTTTATCGAAAATGTACGCTATGCCGCGGACCGCTTTGCGCCGCACGGTATTCGCGTGCTGCTTGAGGCGCTGAATCCGAAAACCAAGCTGAACTATCTGTATTCCAGTCAGTACCAGACGCTGGACATCGTTAAGCGTGTTGATCGGCCAAATGTTTTCACCCAGCTCGATCTGTTCCATGCTCAGCTGGTGGATGGCAATCTGAGCCATCTTATCGCTGATTACGTCGGTCAGTATCAGCATATCCAGATTGCCTCTGCGCCCGACCGCCATGAGCCGGACGAGGGTGAACTGAATTATCCGTGGCTGTTCGATCTGATTGACCGAAGTGGTTATCAGGGCTGGATCGGCTGTGAATATTTCCCGCGCACGACTACTCTGGAAGGCCTGGGCTGGTTCGACGCCTGGAAATAATCTGACGTTACGACTCACCATGCTGCACATTTTTTGCGCAGCGTCGGGTTTCTGTTGCCTGAATCTGGCTAAATGCCAGGGAAAAAGCTGCTGCTAACGGCACTCTAAAGTGCTGAAATAAAAATATTTCTTGAGGCTTATTATGTTTACCGCCCTGTTATTAATCATTGCCGTTGTCAGCGTACTGATTTTGCTGCTGCTGGTTATCAAAGCCAAAGTGCATCCGTTTGTCGCCCTGCTGGTTGTCAGTCTGCTGGTTGCGATCGCCACCGGTATTCCTGCCGATAATATTATGAAGGTGATTTCTGCCGGAATGGGCGGCCTGCTCGGTTCGATAACCATTATTATCGTGCTGGGTGCGATGCTGGGGGCAATTATTGAATGCTCCGGCGGTGCAGAATCCCTGGCGCAGCGCTTTACCCAGGCGCTGGGAATTAAGCGTACCGTTGCGGCACTGACTATGGCGGCCTTTATTCTCGGCATTCCGGTGTTTTTTGAAGTCGGTTTTATTATCGTTATTCCGCTGATTTATGGTTTTACTAAGGTAGCCCGGGTTTCGCCGTTGAAATATGGTCTGCCGATGGCTGGCGTGATGCTGACGGTGCACGTGGCGCTGCCAACCCATCCCGGTGCGGCAGCGGCAGCGGGGCTGTTAGGCAGCGATATGGGCTGGCTGATGCTGTTGGGTATAGCCGTTTCCATTCCCGTTGGCGTGGTGGGCTATTTCGTGGCGAGAGCGATGAACCGTCGTCAGTATCAGCTGTCGGTCAGCGTGCTGGAGCAGCTACAGCTGGCAAAGCCAGAAGGCAGCCAGAGAGCGAAAGGTGAGCAGGCTCCCGGCGCGTGGCTAATTTCCTCATTGATCGTCGTACCTATCGTGCTGATTGTGGTGGGCACGCTGGCACACAGCGTACTGCCTGAAGGTAACGTCGTTCGTCAGGTGTTAACGCTGGTAGGTACGCCGGCGATTGCGCTGCTGATTGCGCTGGCGCTTTCCGCCTGGCTGCTGGGGCTGCGTCGCGGCTGGAGCCGTGACAAGCTGAGCGACCTGCTGGATCGCGCTATTCCCAGCTCGGCAGGGGTGATTCTGGTTGCCGGCGCGGGCGGCGCGTTCGGTAAGGTGCTGGTTGAATCCGGCGTAGGTAAAGCACTGGCACTGTCGCTGGAAACAATTAATCTACCGCTGATCCCCGCAGCATTCCTGATCTCGCTGGCGCTGCGTGCCTCGCAGGGATCGGCCACCGTGGCGATTCTGACCACCAGCGGGTTATTAACTCAGGCTGTCACCGGGCTGAGCGATATGCAGCTGGTGCTGGTCACGCTTTCGGCCTGTTTTGGTGGGCTGGGACTTTCCCACGTCAATGATGCCGGTTTTTGGGTGGTGACGCGCTATTTAGGCCTGTCGGTTGCCGACGGCTTGAAAACCTGGACGGTGTTAACCACTGCGATGGGCCTGACCGGTTTTGTGCTGGTGTGGCTGCTGTCGGCGGTGCTGTACGCGTAAATCTGCGGAGCGATAATCTTCTTCTATACTTAAGCCACGGGGACTTACTGATGAGTCCTGTGGCTTTTTTCCTTTGAAGGAGATGAAGAATGAAAATTATTCTCTGGGCCATCGCAATTATTTTTATCGTCGGTCTGTTAACGATTACCGGTGTCTTTAAACTTATTTTCTGATTTTTGTTTCTGTCGCCTGTTGGTATTCTACAGGCGGCATGGATAAATTATTTAATCTTAATTAATGGTGCCTTTTTAATTTAAAACTGTAACTCTATTTGTTTGTTTTTGTTTTATCTCGAAGGTTTATGACGAAATAAATATGGCCATTTTAATTATCAACTAAACGTCAACATACCCTCTGCACGCGCTGAAATATTTTTTTTGCAGGATATACTCGCAGAACTTTTATGGAGTAAAGTGCCGAGGAGATATGATGACGTCTAATGAAGAGCAGCTGTTGCAGGATGAAGCGAAGTATTGTTCATATGGCGATACGGTTCATTACGTTAACCCCCCGAAAATATTTGACCGCTGTCAGGGAAGCTTTCTGTATGATGCGGAAGATACCCCTTATCTCGATCTGCAAATGTGGTATTCAGCGGTAAATTTTGGCTACGCTAACACCCGGCTCGATAATGCATTAAAAAGTCAGATCGATCGACTGCCGCAGCTGGCCAGCCAGTATCTGCATCCCACCAAAATCGAGCTGTCAAAAATCATTGCTCAGGATATGGAACGTAAATTCGGCCTGCCGGGAAGAGTTCATTTTAACGTTGGCGGTTCGCAGTCCGTTGATGATTCCCTGAAGCTGGTACGAAATTTCTGCAACGGTAAAAGCCGGATGTTTGCTTTTGAAGGTGGCTATCACGGGCGTACGCTGGGTGCGTCATCCATCACCTCCAGCTATCGCTATCGCCGCCGCTTTGGCCATTTTGGCGAACGTGCGCAGTTTATTCCGTTCCCGTATCCGTTCCGCCGCCAGAAAGGTATGACACCTGAAGAATACGCGGAAAAACTGGTGGCCGATTTTGCCCGCCTGTTTGAAAACGAATACCACGGCCTGTGGGACCCTAAAGCGCAGCAGGCAGAATTCGCCGCTTTTTATATCGAACCCGTGCAGGGCACCGGCGGCTACGTCATTCCACCGCGTAACTTCTATCCAGCGCTGAAAAAGGTACTCGATCAGCACGGTATTCTGCTGGTGGTGGATGAAATCCAGATGGGCTTTTATCGTACCGGCAAGCTGTGGTCAGTTGAACATTTTGACATTACTCCAGATGTGCTGGTGTTTGGGAAAGCGCTGACTAACGGGCTTAATCCGCTGGCGGGTATCTGGGCGCGTGAAGAGATGATTAATCCGACCACTTTCCCGGTAGGTTCCACCCACTCGACGTTTGCCTCGAACCCGCTGGGTACCGCCGTTGGCCTGGAAGTGATGCATATGCTGGCTGAGAAAGATTATGAGCGTCAGGTCATGGAAAGCGGTGCCTATTTCCTTGAAGGACTGAAATCGCTACAGAGTCAGCATAAAGAGATTGGTGACGTTGACGGTCTTGGTCTGGCGCTGCGTGCGGAACTCTGCGGAGCTGATGGTTTTACGCCTGATAAAGCGCTGCTGGATAAGATGGTGGATATTGGTCTTTCCGGTACGCTGGAGTATCAGGGGCAGAAAACCGGACTGGTGCTGGATGTGGGGGGATATTACAAAAATGTGATCACCTTTGCGCCATCGCTTGAGATCAGCCGCGCTGAGATCGATCAGGCTATCGTGTTGCTGGATCAACTGCTGGTTCGGGCGAAACGTGAGCGGTAATCCTTTGCATATGATGAAGGACGGGTACGTCAATCAGTTGGAACCGACGGGGCTTATTTCGGCGTTTGCACTGCATCCGCCTGAAGGATTTACGGTGCGAATCGCCGAAAACGGCCTGCCGATTTTCACCACCCGGTTCGATCTGTTAACGACCGTTGAACCCGCGCTGCGCCAGCGTCTAGCTCGCTGGCCCGGTTTCCCGGGCTGGCGGAAGTGGCTCACGCTGGATACCTGCTTTATAGGCGCGACGACCAGTGAATATGCCTGCCTGCCGCGCCAGCAGGAGCCGGCAGCGTTGCTAAGGTGGATTGAAACCCACTGCGGTAATAAGCATTCTCTGACCATTATTAAAGATCTTCCCATTGCCTCGCCGCTGCTTTCTGCAGCGGATAACGACTACAGCCGTCGCGTGATAGCGGCGGCGGAGGCGCGAGGTTATATCAGCGTGGAAGGGCAGGCACTGGCGGTCGTTCCAATTAATTTTACCAGTACCGATGAGTTTTTGGCCCGTATGTCCCGCAGTCGGCGTCGTAATCTTCGCCGCAAGCTTCGCAGCCGTGATGAGCTTCGCATTGAGGTGATTCATTGTGGTGACGAACGCCTGGAGGACCCTTGTTGGCGCGCACAGCTTTACCAGTTTTATCTTTCAGTCTGGCAGCAGAGTGAGGTGCATTTTGATTTGCTTAGCGCCGAGTTCTTTGACCATTTGCTGCTCGATCGGCACAGTGCAGGAAAACTGTTCTGTTATTGGTACGAAGGTCGGCTGGTCGGTTTCAACCTCTGCTATCAGTTTCAGGGCAGGCTGGTGGATAAATATATTGGCTTCGACTATGCGCTGGCGCTGAAATTTAACCTCTATTTTGTCAGCTGGTTTGTCAATCTGGAGTATGCCATCGAGCAGGGATTGCAGGAATACGTTGCGGGCTGGACCGACCCGGAGGTCAAAGCCAGCCTCGGTGCCAGCTTCACCTTCACCCGGCATCTGGTGCGCGTGCGCAATCCTCTCCTTCGGGGAGTGGTACGCTATTTTCGTCACTATCTTGAGGGGGATAAAAAATGGTCCGATCCTCCCCCTTCCTGATGGCAGAAGATCGGCCGCTGGTGCTGGACTTCGATGGTTCGGTGACCGGGTTGGATCGGGTAACGATACTGTCGTTGTCTGACTGGCAGCAACGAATTCGCTTTGGGTCCTGCTGGGCCGACTGGCGAAAGCTGATGACTGCCAGTCGGGCCCTGTTACCCGATCGCCACGGTTGCGTATTCACGGGGAGTGGGGACTACCATCATCTCACCTATTTGCTGTTACAGCGTTTGCCTGCGGACCGCCCGGTGCAGCTTATTATCTGCGATAATCATCCGGATAATATGCTCTATCCCTTTGGCATCCACTGTGGTTCCTGGGTTTACCATGCCAGCCGCTTACCGCAGATTAGTCAGATACATGTGCTGGGTATCTGTTCATCGGATATTAGTCTGAGCCACGCCTGGGAAAATCATCTGCGCCCCCTGTTATCTAAGAAACTGCATTACTGGAGCATTGGTGTGGATACCCGATGGCTTAACTGGTTGGGAGCGAAAGAGTGTAATCACCGTTTTGATCATCCGGATAGTCTGCTGTCGGCATTTCTACGTCAGCTAAGCGACGGTCCGGTTTATCTGTCACTGGATAAAGATGTCCTGAGCAAGCAGGTGGTGCAAACCAATTGGGATCAGGGATGCTTTGAGCTAAAACATCTGGAATTACTGATTCAGGCCTGTGCAAATCGGCTGGTGGGGATGGATATCACCGGAGAAGTCTCATCCTGCGAGTATCACAGCCGCTTCAAACGCTGGCTGAGCGCCGGCGATGGTCAGTCGTTGATATCGGCCAGTCAGGCTGCCGAATGGCAGAGTTCGCAAAACCGTCTCAATCAACAGCTGCTGACTTTTGTACAGCGAGCTTCAGGCGGCTAATGCCGCGCGTAACGTGGAAACAATCAGTGCGAAATCATCGTCTTCAACCCAGTGACTGTTGCTGATGCTCAGTGAACGAGCGGCAAAATCTTCCGCGTTGGGTATGGGCGAGGGCAGGCAAAATGGCATAACGGCGGGATAGCCGGGTAATGTATGAATAAACAGCCGGGTCACACCTAATCCGGCATTCCAAAGGTGCTGTAACGCGCGGTCGCGAGAGGCGCTGTCAGGCATCAGCAGTAGAAAGAATGGCCACACTCCCTGTTGGCGCGGTCCATCCTGCAGGAGCGTTACGCCAGCCAGCTGCCTGAGCTCGGCGACTCTTCTCTTTGCCCGCAGGCTGTTTTGTTGTTGCCAGGCCGAAAATCGAGTCAGAGCAGCAGCGGCGACTCGCTGACGATAGTTGCCCAGAGTGTGTAAAGGGATATCGTCTACGGTGAAGTCATCGCCAACGGCGGTAACCGCATCGCCACGATTCAGCGCACTGCGGAGCTGCCGGCCATAAACCCAGTCCAGTCTGTCGGGATGATACATCAGCCGATAACCCCAGAGTTCGATGATTCGGCGCAGTTCCCAGCCGGCACGCCAGGGCAGATCGTGGGCGATCTGTTGCGCCATCTCTCTCTGTAATTCAGCAGAGTGGCTGAACAGCACTCCCCCCTCTGCCGTCGTTAACCCTTTTCCCATCGCCAGACTGAAAAAGCCAATGTCTCCCGCCAGGCCAACGCTTTCCCCGGCATTTTTAGCCCCCATCGACTGGGCGGCATCTTCAATGACCGCCGTACCGTGGGCGGCTGCGATTTGAATCGCGGTAGTCGTATCCGCAACCCGGCCGGCAAGGTGAGTGACAACGACAGCCAGCGTTTGCGGATCACACAGCTGCGCCAGCCGCTCCCTGTCGAAATTCATGCCACCGAATTCCATATCGCAGGGGACGATTTTGAGCGGAGGGCAATAATACACAGCCAGCGCTACCAGCGGGCAGGTCCAGGCGGGGACAATAATGCGATGTCGATTGGGCTGGCGCCGTTGTAAGGTGCGCAGGGCAATAATCAGTGCAGCAGTACCTGAGCAGGTTAACAGCGGCGGAGGAATACCCAGCTCCTGCGCGAGGCGAGCTGAAAAATTAGCGCGAGGTGGGCGTAAATCGCGCCAGAGCAGCGGCAATCCTGCGGTTGGCGGCAGCTGACGCCGGAGAAAAGAAAAGTTCATTGTACCTGCTGTTCCGCATCAGCCTTTACATGGGCAATTTCACCTTTTGCCAGGAAGAGTATTCCGGTAAGAATCAGCAATCCGCCAACTATTTTTATGAGTGTCAGGCTATCATCGAAGAGCCATACTGATAGCAAAGTGACGCTGATTATTTCGAGGTGGGATGCGGCAAAAGCCGGTCCAATAGGCGCGTACTTCAGCAGCGTCATCCAGGTGAAAAATGCACCGGCATACCCGACGAATGCGCCATAAATCCATGGATGGCTGAATACACGTGAAAGCCACGCGGAATCCATTGTGAGCGGAAAAGCATGGATAGCCGCTGCCTTAAAACTGATCTGAGCCAGCGTGTCGAAAATCATCAGTGCGAGGAAACCAACAATGTAGAAACGTTTCATCAATGAATTCCTATTATTGCTACGCCCAAAGAAATCAACAAAATACCGATTACGCGCCAGCGGGTGAGCGATTCCTTAAACCAAATCCGCCCGGCGAGCATAATAGTGACAATACTGGTTGAGCCAAGCAGCATGCCGACAGAGAGAGGAACGAGCGTGAGGAAAGCCAGCCAGAGCAAAAACTCCAGGACGTAACATGCCATACCCAACCAAAGCCACGGCCGCTGCAGCATATATCGCCACTGTTGCAGTCCTTCATAGTGGACGCTACCGCTTGCTGCCGCTTTAAATGAGAGCTGGCCCAGACTGTCTACAAGTATATTCAGTAACCACAATATCAGGGTGAGGTGACTCATAGCACCTCACCCAGCGAGAGCGTTGTTTTAACACTATAGCGACGAATGAAAGCAATCGAGCGCTGAAATAACTCCTGCCGATCGTTATCGATGGTAATCATATGATAGCTATTAGGGAGTAGTATCATTTCCACTGGACCACTAACGGTATCACGCACCAGCTCGGCATTACGGCGATGCGAAATATCATCATTGCTGGCATGCAACAGCAGGCAGGGGGTATGAACATGGTGTAACTTGCGGCGGACGTTTCGCGATAGCAGTAAGAATTCGTTGAGTGAAGGCCATGGATTACCCGGCAGACCGGCTTCAGCGCTGTTACCACCTTGCATTTTATCGGCAATTTTTTTTCTCAACACTTTGTTTTGAATGCCGTAAGGGGGTTCTTCATTAAACATTTTGTGGCGACCAACATTGAGCATGCCAGCCAGCGGAAGTAGCCAGGGCGCAGCAAAGCGCGAGAGCGGCGGAATACTCCAGCCGTCGTAGCGAAACGTTACACTATAGGCCAGTACGCCTGCGACCTCGTTGGGGTGAGACGCAGTATATTTTAATGCCAGAACCGCTCCCATAGAGAGGCCACAAACGAAAAGCGAATCAACCTGTTTGCGAAGCATTTCAGCGCCGTCGATTACGCTTTGATACCAGTCCTGCCAACGGGTAGCTATGAGGTCTTCAACACTACCGCAGTGCCCGGCAAGCTGTAGGGCATAGACGGTATATCCGGCGCGATGAAATTCGCGAGCGACGCCGCGCATTTCAACGGGTGTTCCCGTTAGCCCATGGATCAGTAGCACGCCGATCCGCCCGGCAGGCAGAAGATAGTCGTGCTTTGCGATCATGAGGTCTCCTGAGATGAAATCAGCTGTGGTTCTTTTTTAATCAGTCGTTCAAGACACGAGCGTGCTTCTCGGAAGCTGTTAAATGGTGTATGTGGAATTCCAGCCTTCTGGCAATGCGTCAGCAGACTTTTTTTGGCCAACACATGGTCTGCTATGGAGGCCACACAAAAATCGGATCGCCCGTCGCCAATGGCGATAAACTTGTCGGAGTTTAACATTTTCGCAACCCGGCATTTGCAGGTGCCACTTGCATACTGGCAGTCAGGGGAAAAGTGCGGAAAGCTGATACGCCAGCCCCGGTCGCTGACCTGTTCAAGATGGTTAGCGATCACCGGCAAACCCGCAATATTGTTGTTGCGCAAGATACGTTCGATCGCATAATCAAGGCCATCGCTGACGACATAAAGCGGTATCGCCTCGGCTTTAGCCCATCGGGCAAACCGACAGAACTCAGGATCGATTTTGATTTGATCCAGGCACGCGTCTATCTGCTGGCGCGAAGCATCAAGTAATGATATTTGCCCACTCAGACAATCTTTGGAACCTATTTCGGCATTTATCCAGCGCTTCTCCAGTAATTGCCAGTCAGGATGACCTAGCTTTTCCATTAATGTATCAGTAACATCAGCACAACTAATTGTGCCATCAAAATCACAAACAATAACCCAACGTGAATCCGTGCGCGGGATAATGCCGGATAATCCCTGCTTTTTCATATATAGCGTCCGACGGCTGATTTGATAAATAAGGCATTGAACAGACGTAAAGAATGCTCAGGTAATTAACGGGAGGAAGTTTATAATAAGCAGGCTAAATAAGACATATACGGGATTGTCGCATAAACAATTCGGCATTCAATCACCCGTTAAAAGGCACTAATTGTATTTTTATCCACGGAGAAATTATAAGATCTGAATGATATTTTCAAACTGTGACAAAATGCGAGTCATCCAGTTAATTCTATTAGTATCGCTTTCTCATGCGCGTTAAAGCCTCACGAGGTTGAGTGCAAACGGGGTAGGTTACTGCTTTTTCAATGCCCGATTAAGAACTTTTTCGGCAAGCGCAGTGGATAAGGCTCTGGAAAGGACGGATAAACCTGCGTCAGTATCCTGGCTGTTTAGCTGTTTACGACAGCAGGCGCAAATGGCACCGTGATGTCCACCACTGTTGCTGCCTACGGTAAAGAAGAATTTTGTACTACCACATTGTCCACACCTTAACATTTTAATCACTACAGCCTCCCTGCCTTCTGCTTGATAAGAATTATCTTATCAAATTTCCGATAGAGATCCATAAATAATATTTATTGGTTTTTTGGTGCGCATTTCTTTTAACAATATGATTTTTATTAATTTTATTTTAATTTCGTCTGTTTGTTGATCTTTTTTTGGTGATTGATTCGTAAATTAATCATGATTTATATGATTTGGCGTAAATTTTGTTCACTTTGCCAGTAAATAAGAATGAACGAGATTAACGAGAGCCTGTTAGACGCTACTTTCAGTCAGAACCAACTTGAAGTTGTTGTTTTTTTGAGCCAGTACAGGAAAGATGGTTTTTATTTTTTTCATTTATATCATTATGTTATAATTTTTACCTGGCATCCTGTCAGCGGGAGATAGAGAAAAAGCAGGAGTTAATAGTGTGTTTAAGTTGAAACGCTATAATTAACATTATTAGTCTAATGTTGACCGGGCCAAAATTTTGGGCCCTTATAGGAAGTTGATTCTTAATCATTCCGGGGAGAAGTGAGAATTATTATGGTAAACCTGAAGAAATATCTCTTTTTACTGCTGCTGAATGGCCTTTTTTCAGCAGGCGCACAGGCCTCTAAGTTGAACGATGCGGTCGCCGAAGGATGGCAATCTTTGACTGATAACCTCAGCCAGACATGGAACGATCCGCAGACCGTGGACCTCTACCTTCCTGCTATTACCTGGCATAACCGCTGGACCTATGACAAAGATAAAACCGATCGTTATAACGAGCGTCCATGGGGAGCGGGCTTTGGGGTCAGCCACTACAACGAACAGGGTAACTGGAACGGCCTCTACGTGATGGCATTCAAAGATTCCTATAACAAGTGGGAGCCCATAGGGGGTTACGGGTGGGAAAAAACATGGCGGCCGCTGGCCGATGATAACTTTCATCTGGGGGCAGGGTTCACTGCTGGGGTGACGATGCGCGATAACTGGAATTATATTCCTATTCCCGTAGTATTACCCCTTGCATCAGTAGGTTATGGCCCCGCGTCATTTCAAATGACCTATATTCCGGGTACCTACAATAACGGTAATGTTTATTTCGCCTGGCTCCGTTGGCAGTTTTAACGGAAGAAAAGTGCGATAAAAATGAGTGATGTTAAAAAAAGGCGATATTTATCACTTTTTCATCATTGTCTACTGGACAAAAGCCTTCGCAATTGCTGTACTAGATACCGACACAGTTTTAGTGTCCATTTTTCATGTAAAGGTAATATAGATGTCTAAGATCAAAGGTAGCGTTAAGTGGTTTAATGAGTCCAAGGGATTCGGTTTCATTACTCCTGAAGATGGTAGCAAAGATGTGTTCGTACACTTCTCTGCCATCCAGAGCAATGGTTTCAAAACTCTGGCTGAAGGTCAGCGCGTAGAGTTCGAAATCACCAACGGCGCTAAAGGCCCATCTGCTGCTAACGTTGCCGCTATTTAAGTTATCAGACAGAATTTTTAAAACCCGCCTCGTCAGGCGGGTTTTTTTTCGCCTGAAGATCGTGGTCTGAGATTAGACCTGCGTTTTGCGCGTGATAACGGTGGCCCGGCACAGGGTTGATAAGCCGGATCGCTGTACTCTAACGTGAGAAAAATAGCAACAACCAGGCCACTGCTGCGGAACAGGTCAGTAGCATAGCAAGACTTTCAATCGGGGTGCGGGGAAGCCAGTTCATCTTGAGCGCCTCTTACAGTGGGATGAGCTGAGTCTGCCGAAAGATTATTAAGGAAACATTAATCGGTCGTCCTGCGTGCTGACAAATTCCATCCGATTCACTTAGGATTACACTTATCAGCATTTGTAACATTAGGCTGTGATCTTGCCCCTTGCGGGGATAGCCGGGCTGAGGCTATAAACAATGACAGGTTTTTTATGTTAGCGTTTATCGTATTAACAGCTGGCTTAGTCTGGAGAGCGTGGATGAATATTCGTCTTGCCGAACCAAAAGATGCTTTTGCCCTGAGTGCGCTGCTGGCGGAGTTGGGCTATGAGGGTACTGCTCCTTTTATTGAGCGACGGCTGGCGCAGCTGATCGCGGATGACACCGAACGTTTGCTAATGGCTGAGCAGGGGAATACGGTGCTGGGATTTCTGTCGCTGCATTTTATTCCTCAGCTGGCGCTGGCGGGGGATTTTGCCCGTATCAGCTATTTCTGTATCGCCGAGGGCGAACGAAGCAAAGGTGCCGGGCAGCAGCTGCTGGCGTATGCAGAACAACTGGCCCGCGACCGAGGCTGTGACCGCATGGAGGTTCACTGCCATGAGCGGCGCGAAAAAGCCAACGCCTTTTATCTGCGCGAAGGATTCACAGAGTCACCGCGCTACCATGTTAAGGAGCTGAGCTGAACGATGAAAGTTGCCGCCGGGCAGTTTGCCGTACGCCGCGAATGGCAGGAAAACGCGGATATTTGTATCGGGCTGATGAAGGATGCGGTGAGTGAAGGGGCAAATCTGCTGGTACTGCCAGAGGCCGTACTGGCGCGGGACAACGGCGATCCTGACTGGGGTGTGCGCTCGGCACAGCCGCTGGATGGACCGTTTGTTAACCAGCTGCTCTCTGCCAGCCAGGAAAACATGCTCACGACGATACTAACGCTGCACGTGCCTGATGGTGAAGGTCGGGTGTTCAATACGCTGATCGCTATTCGGTGCGGCGAGATTATCGCCCGCTATAACAAGCTGCATCTGTACGATGCGTTCGCCATGCAGGAGTCCCGCAACGTGAGTGCGGGTGATGAGCTGCCGCCGCTGATTGATGTCGATGGTATCAAGGTCGGGCTGATGACCTGCTACGATTTGCGTTTCCCTGAGATGGCACGGCGGCTGGTACTGGACGGTGCTTCGCTGCTGGTGCTGCCTGCAGCGTGGGTGAGAGGCCCGCATAAAGAGATGCACTGGGAAGTTCTGGTTACCGCAAGGGCGCTGGAAAATACCTGCTACGTGCTGGCAGTCGGGGAGTGCGGCCCGCGCAATATTGGTAACAGTCTGCTGGTCGATCCGCTCGGTATTGCCACTATCAGGGCGGCTGAGTCCCCCGCGCTGCTAACGGGGGAGGTAGACCCGCAACGGATTATAGCCGTGCGACAGGCGCTGCCGGTGTTGGCCAATCGGCGCTTTTCCCCACCGGAACTGGCCGTTAAAAATCGCTGATGGGGTCGTATCCTGTTACAGATTGCCGCTGCACCTGCGCCGTTCCCACGCGTTAAAATCAGTCAATAAGGGGGACTTTCCCCTCTGCTTAACGCGAAGAAGGTGGATATGGAAGGTTTAAGTATCGGCAAACTGCTGATTGTCGGCGCGCTTATCGTCCTGCTTTTTGGTACTAATAAATTGCGTACGCTGGGCGGTGATTTAGGTGCTGCTATCAAGGGATTTAAAAAAGCGATGAGCGATGATGACACCGCTGCGAGGCAATCTGAGCCTGAAGATAAACCGGCCGAACAGCTCGTTCGTAAAGAGTGAGCCCCGGGTTCAGGTAAAAAAAACGGATGATCCTGTCATCCGTTTTTTTATGCTGGCAGAGCAGAATTACTTCACTTCCAGCCCTTTGGCCTGCATATCTGCATGATAAGAAGAGCGTACAAACGGGCCGCAGGCGGCATGGGTAAAGCCCATATCCATGGCCGCAGCCTTCATTTCATCAAACTCAGCCGGGCTGACATAGCGCTGTACCGGCAGGTGGTGACGGCTTGGCTGCAGGTACTGGCCCAGCGTTAACATGGTGACGCCGTGGCGGCGCAGATCGCGCATCACTTCAACGATTTCTTCGTTGGTTTCACCAAGCCCGACCATCAGGCCAGATTTAGTTGGGATATCCGGGTGCGCTTCTTTAAAGCGCTCCAGCAGCTTCAGTGACCATTCGTAGTTCGCACCCGGGCGCACCTGGCGGTAAACGCGCGGCACGTTCTCGAGGTTGTGGTTAAAGACATCAGGCGGGGACGCGTTGAGAATTTCCAGCGCGCGGTCCATACGACCACGGAAATCCGGTACCAGCGTTTCGATTTTGATGTTCGGGCTCTTCTCACGAATGGCGGTGATGCAGTCGGCGAAGTGCTGAGCACCCCCGTCGCGCAGGTCATCACGGTCAACGGAGGTGATGACCACATAACGTAGCGCCATATCCGCGATGGTTTGCGCCAGTTTACCCGGCTCGTTGCTGTCGGGAGTCAGGGGACGACCGTGGGCAACGTCGCAGAACGGGCAGCGGCGGGTACAGATAGCACCAAGGATCATAAAGGTCGCGGTGCCGTGGTTAAAACATTCAGCAAGGTTTGGGCAGGAAGCCTCTTCGCAGACGGAATGCAGACCATTTTTACGCATTGCGGCTTTAATGCCCTGAATGCGGCTGGAATCTGCTGGGAGTTTGATTTTCATCCACTCTGGCTTACGCAGTATTTCAGTACGTTCGGTCATCACGGTTTTTACCGGGATCAACGCCATTTTGTCTGCATCGCGGTATTTAACACCGCGTTCCATCAGAATCGGTTTACTCATAGTCTTGCTAGTTCCAGGTTGGATTGCGGCGAAATTACCCGCTAAACACTAAATGAGTTTGTGGTACACCCTTTTAACTATCGGACATCAGCCTGTCTGACCGTCTGTTCCAACGTAAAATTGTATGGGTAAATTCAAATTTTTTTGAAAAAGCATAAAAATTATATCATCTCTCGTTTACAGAAACAGCCCGCCAGTGCGAGAAAGCGTTACAGAATTGTAAATCAGAGCGCACATTTTAGCGGTAAATCACACTCTTTGCTCCATTGCACGTTGGTAATTGCTAGCTGGCGTGCAAAATTGTCAATCAGCAACGGCTGAACGGATGCAAGCGTGACCCCAGGGCGCAGCGCATGAATGTGCGTCATCTCCAGGCCGGCATAGCCGCAGGGATTGATGCGCAGAAACGGCGCGAGGTCCATATCAATATTCAACGCCAGGCCGTGAAACGAACAGCCGTTGCGAATGCGCAGACCCAGTGAGCAAATTTTTCTGTTGTCAACGTAAACACCGGGAGCATCGGGACGTGCGCTGGCGGTAATGCCGAGATGGGCGAGGGTGGCGATAATCGTCTTTTCCAGCGCGGTGACTAACTGGCGTACACCCACTTTGCGGCGCTTAAGATTAATCATCACATACATCACCTGCTGGCCCGGACCGTGATAGGTTACCTGGCCGCCGCGATCGCTTTGCATTACCGGAATATCCCCCGGCATAAGCAGATGTTCAGTTTTCCCGGCCTGGCCCTGGGTAAAAACCGGCAAGTGTTCCACCAGCCAGACTTCATCAGGCGTGGCTTCGCTGCGCTGGTCGGTAAACTGATGCATGGCCTGAGAGACAGGTGCCCAGGGCTGCAGACCCAGCTGGCGAATAATCAGAGTTTCAGGAGACAAAACGCACGATCCGGTTAGAAAAGCAGAAGTGCAGTATAGCGCTGGTGCAGGGCAAGAACCAGTATGCCCGCACCAGATATGGGGTTACAGCACCATCCGAACAATTTCTATTTTGCCCAGCTCTTCGTACAGCGTTTCAACCTGCTCGATGTGCGTGGCGGTAATGGTGATAGAAACGGAATGGAAGTTTCCTTTGCTGCTCGGCTTAACGTCCGGAGAGTAGTCGCCCGGCGCGTGACGTTGCACGACTTCAACCACTTGATCGACCAGCTCTGGCTGTGCCAGCCCCATTACTTTGTAGGTAAAAGAGGTCGGGAATTCGAGCAGATCTTTAAGATTGGTTTTCATATGGACTCCGGTAACACATACAAGGAACCCCGTCGCTGCGGGAGTTCACAGATACTAACAATATGGGGATTTTACGGGATAATTTCAAGGGACAGGCGCGTGGCCAAAATGTTATCCCACAGGGACCGATCGCCGATCGGTCCCTTCGTGCACGGAATTAACCGAACCAGTGGTGGAACATCAGTTTGATGTAGTCCACGATGCGGCCGAAGAAACCGCCTTCCGGCACTTCGTTCAGGACCACCAGCGGGTGCTGCTCAATGGTTTTACCGTCCAGCTGGAAGTTAATGCTGCCTACAATCTGATTTTTCTGCAATGGCGCATGCAGTTCGGTATTGCTCAGGGTGTAGCTGGCTTTCAGATCCTTCATCCGCCCACGTGGGATGGTCAGATAGACGTCGTTTTCCACGCCCAGCTGCACGCGATCGCTGTTACCAAACCAGACCGGCTCTGAGGCAAACTCTTTGCCAGCTTTCAACGGTGCCACGGTTTCAAAGAAGCGGAAGCCCCAGGTCAGCAGTTTTTTACTTTCGGTTTCACGACCTTTATAGGTACGTCCACCCATTACCGCAGAGATCAGGCGCATCTGACCTTCGGTCGCGGAAGCCACCAGGTTGTAGCCTGCCGCGTCGGTATGACCGGTTTTGATTCCGTCAACGTTCAGACTGGTATCCCACAGCAGGCCGTTACGGTTCATCTGGCGGATATTGTTAAAGGTGAACTCTTTTTCGCGATAGACCGCATATTCGTCTGGTACATCGCGAATCAGCGCGCGGCCGATCAACGCCATATCGCGTGGAGAGCTGTACTGACCTTCCGCATCCAGACCGTGTACCGTCTGGAAGTGGGTATTTTGCAGACCGAGTGCCTTGACGTAGTTATTCATCAGGCCAACGAATGCATCCTGGCTACCGGCGACATAGTCGGCCATTGCCACGCAGGCGTCATTACCTGATTGCAGCACGATACCGCGTGTCAGCTGGGAAACTGGAACACGGTCGCCGGGCTTCAGGAACATTAGCGAAGAGCCTTTAAATACCGGGTTACCGGTCGCCCACGCATCTTTACCCACGGTAACGATATCGTCCTGATGAATTTTACCTGCTTTGACCGCCTGGCCAATAACGTAACTGGTCATCATCTTGGTCAGGCTGGCCGGATCGCGGCGCGTATCGGCGTTTTTCTCAGCCAGAACTTTACCGGAGTTATAGTCGATCAGGACATAAGCTTCAGCATCAATTTCCGGGACGCCCGGGATCATGGTTTTAATGTTTACGTCATCGGCGTAGGCGACAACGTTGAGGCTGAGGGCGATCAGCGATCCTACCGTCAGGCGTTTGATCAGTCGAGAAGAGGTGAGATTGCTCATGTTAAGAACGACAACATCCTGGATAAGTTAAAAAAAGTGACTCACTATAGCAAAATCCTCTGACAGCGACCCGCGCTAAATCAGGCGGGTCGGGCAGAATCACATTGCATTTGGTGCGACGGTAATAAACGACTGCTGGTTGGCTTCAGTTGCCAGACGCTGCTGTAATGCGGCAGCCTGCTGGCGGGAGCTAAAGCGCCCCAGCTGTACACGATAAACATTGCCGCGGCTGTCAACAGAGCCACGGACGCCAAACTGTTTGCCCAGGATGTCGGCCAGCTGCTGTGCGCGGGTGCCATCGCTCAGTGCGCCGACCTGCACCACGTAATTTCCGCTGCCGGACGCGGGCTGTGACTGTTGCTGCGAGGCTGCCGCTGCGGCAACAATGGCCGGTGGCGCTGAAGAAGTTGATGAGGCGACAGGCGCATTGATCGGCTCGCTGCCTTCCAGCACGCCGTTGCGCAATGGCTGCGCGGCACCGAGGAAACCACCGCTGCGTACCGGCGCGCCAATATTGTCATCGCTGCTCAGCGTGCTGTTATCCACTGCGCGAACGTTCTGCTGCTCAGCCGGGGCGGCATAGGTCTGCGGTTGTGACATTGCTGCACCGCTCCCCATCGTCAGGCCTGCTCCAATTTCAGGGCGAGCGGGAAGGGCGTAGCTTTGTTTCGCTACCGTAGTACCAATTGTGCCGGGGCCAGAGAGCGTACCGTCAGGGGCTACAGCAATATAGTCGAGGCGCACCCGAGTATTGTTGGACGTATTCAAACGATCGGCCGCAGCACGAGAAAGATCGATAATCCGGTCTGGCGTATACGGGCCACGATCGTTAACGCGCACCACAATCATCCGGCCATTTGCCAGGTTGGTTACGCGAATGTAGCTTGGCAGCGGCAGCGTGGGATGCGCAGCGGTCAACGCGTTGGGATCGAAGATTTCACCGATGGCCGTGCGATTTCCACCGACTTCTTCACCGTATGAGGTGGCCAGGCCGACCTGGCTAAAGTTGGAAGGGTCCTTGATGACTTTGTAGGTCTTGCCATTCACCGAGTAATCCTGGCTGGTACCGGGATTGATCGGCTCATAGCGAGGTTCTGCTCCGCCAATTTCCACCACCGGGCCATTGTAAGTCTGCTGCTGCGGGGCCGGAGCCTGCTGCTCTGTATCAGTGGTGCAGGCTGCCAGCATGGCTGATGCCAGGGCAATCCAAAGCCAATCCTTACGCATGTCTATGCCTCTTAAACGCTCTTCGACAACAGTTTTCGATGGGTGTGAATCGACATAATGATCCCAAACCCGGCCATCAATACTATCAGTGCTGAACCACCGTAGCTTACCAGCGGTAACGGCACCCCTACCACCGGTAAAATACCGCTGACCATACCAATATTAACAAAAACATAGACAAAGAAGATCAGCATTAATCCTCCCACCATCACGCGGCCAAACGTGGTTTGCGCGCGTGCGGCTATCATCAGCCCGCGCATGATCAGCAGCACGTAGAGTATAAGCAGGATCAGCACGCCGACCAGTCCCAGTTCTTCCGCCAGTACGGCAAAAATAAAGTCGGTATGGCGTTCGGGCAAAAATTCCAGCTGTGACTGCGTACCGTGCAGCCAGCCTTTACCACGCAGGCCACCGGAGCCGATAGCAATTTTGGACTGAATAATATGGTAGCCGGCACCGAGTGGATCGCTTTCCGGGTCCAGCAGCATCATTACGCGATCGCGCTGATAATCATGCATCAGGAAGAACCAGAGAATCGGAATAAACGCCGCAACCAGAAGTACGGCAACGGCAATCAGGCGCCAGCTCAATCCGGACAGGAACAGTACAAACAGTCCGGAAGCGGCAATCAGAATTGATGTACCGAGGTCTGGCTGGGCGGCGACCAGCAGCGTGGGCATAAAGATCAGCACCAGCGCGATGGCGGTATTCTTCAGCGTTGGTGGGCAGACATCACGGTTAATAAACCTTGCCACCATTAACGGCACGGCAATTTTCGCAATTTCAGAGGGCTGAAAACGCACAATTCCCAAATCCAGCCAGCGCTGTGCACCTTTACTGATATGGCCGAAAGCATCGACGGCAATCAGCAATATGACACAGACTATGTAAAGGTAGGGAGCCCAGCCTTCATAGACACGTGGCGGGATCTGAGCCATGACCAGCATCACCAGGATGCCCATGGCAATTTGGCTAATCTTACGCTCCATCATGCCCGGGTCCTGGCCGCTGGCGCTCCACATCACCAGCGCACTGTAAATCAGCAGGGCGGCAATGATCAGGCAAAATATCGGATCAATATGGATTCGGGTCCAGATTGACTGTTTCTGACGGCTATCGTTCATACCGGTTATTCACCTTCATAGCCCGGCGGCGTAGGCGCAGCGTCAGGCAGGTTGGTATTGTTATCGCCCAAAATAATATGATCGAGGATCTGGCGCATGATGGTACCGACGGCCGGGCCTGCGCCACCGTTCTCAAGGATTATCGCAACCGCAACGCGTGGATGATCGTACGGTGCAAAGGCAGTCATCAGCTTGTGGTCGCGCAGATGTTCGGCCAGCTTATGGGCGTTATACGTTTCATTGGCCTTCAGGCCGAAAACCTGAGCAGTACCCGATTTAGCGGCGATTTTATACGGCGCATCTTCAAAACTTTTACGCGCGGTCCCGTTTGGTCGGTTTGCCACGCCGTACATGCCGTCTTTGGCAATTTCCCAGTAGCCGGTATGAATATCAGCGATCGGAGCCGCTGCAGGTTGACGCCACGGGATTTTTGTCTCGCCCTGCATGGTATCCATCATCAGATGCGGCGTTTTAATCACGCCGTCATTTATCAGGATCATCAGGGCTTTATTCATCTGCACCGGCGTTGCAGTCCAGTAGCCCTGACCGATCCCTACGGGAATGGTGTCACCCTGATACCACGGCTTTTTAAAGCGCTTCATTTTCCAGTCGCGGGTTGGCATGTTGCCCGGTGTCTCTTCCACCAGGTCAATGCCGGTCAGATGACCGTAGCCGAATTTGCTCATCCATTCGCTCAATCGATCTATGCCCATATCGTAAGCCACCTGGTAGAAGAAGGTATCCGCCGATTCTTCCAGCGACTTGGTGACGTTCAGGCGGCCGTGGCCCCAGCGCTTCCAGTCGCGAAAGCGCTTCTCAGAGCCCGGTAGCTGCCACCAGCCTGGGTCAAACAGGCTGGTGTTGCGGGTAATCACGCCGGTTGTCAGTGCCGATACGGCAATATACGGTTTTACCGTCGAAGCCGGAGGATAAGCACCCTGGGTAGCGCGGTTGATCAGCGGGCGGTTTTCATCATGCAGCAGGCTGTTGTAGTCCTTGCTGGAAATGCCGTCAACAAACAGGTTCGGGTCATAGCTCGGCATGGAAACCATCGCCAGCAGCTCACCGTTACGCGGATCGGACACCACCACTGCCGCACGGCTTCCCGCCAGCAGCGTTTCTATATACTGCTGCAGCTTGAGATCGATGGTCAGATGGATGTCACGCCCGGCCTGTGGAGACTGCTCATGAAGCTGGCGTATCACCCGACCACGGTTGTTAACCTCCACCTCTTCGTAGCCGGTTTTACCGTGCAGGACGTCTTCGTAATAGCGCTCAATACCCAGCTTGCCGATATCGTGGGTGGCAGCGTAATTTGGCCATTTGCCTTCTTTATCCAGGCGCTCGACGTCGCGGTCGTTGATCTTGGAGACATAGCCGAGCACGTGAGTCAGGGCCGAACCGTATGGGTAGTAGCGGCGCTGATAGCCTTTAACTTCTACGCCGGGGAAGCGGTACTGATTAACGGCAAATCGCGCGACCTGGACATCGTTCAGGCTGGTTTTCAGGGCGATAGAGGTAAAGCGGCGCGAGCGTTTACGTTCTTTCTGGAAGGCTTCGATATCTTCGTCGGTCAGATCGACGATCGGCTTAAGCTCCTGCAGCGTTTGTGGCAGGTTATCGACCTTTTCCGGCACCAGTTCTATTTGATAAATAGTGCGGTTCAGCGCCAGCGGAGTGCCGTTTCGGTCGTAAATAATGCCACGGCTTGGCGCGACGGGCACCAGCTTGATACGGTTTTCGTTAGAGCGGGTGCTGTAATCTTCAAAGCGGACGATTTGCAGGCGGTACAGGTTGACTACCAGCACACCGGAGAGCACAAGAATGCCCAAAAATGCGATAAGTGCCCGACGAACAAACAGCGTTTGTTCGGCGGTATAGTCACGAAAGGAGTTACGTTGTAATTTCATCCGCTGCTTTGTATGTCCGGTTAACCCAGTTCGTTATTCACGATGATAGGGGTGATTCGCAGTAATGCTCCATGCACGATACAAACTCTCTGCAACCAAAACGCGTACCAGCGGATGGGGCAGGGTCAGCGCTGAGAGGGACCAGCTTTGTTCCGCCGCGGCCTTGCAGGCGGGTGACAGGCCTTCCGGGCCACCGATCAGCAGGCTGACATCACGACCATCCTGCTTCCAGCGTTCCAGCTGGCTGGCGAGCTGTGGGGTTTCCCACGGCTGGCCGGGTATATCCAGCGTCACGATGCGGTTGCCTTTTCCGGTAGCGGCCAGCATCATCTCGCCTTCTTTTTCCAGAATGCGTTTGATATCGGCATTCTTACCGCGTTTTCCGGCAGGGACTTCGACCAGTTCGAACGGCATATCCTTCGGAAAGCGCCGCAGATATTCCATAAATCCAGTCTGTACCCAGTCGGGCATTTTTGTGCCGACGGCAACCAGCTGCAGCTTCACGGCTTAACTCCAGAGCTTTTCCAGTTCATAGAGCTTACGGCTCTCTTCCTGCATAACATGAACAATGATTTCACCCAGATCGACAACGACCCAGTCAGCGGCGGTACGGCCATCAACGCTGAACGGGCGCAGGCCTGCCAGGCGAGCTTCCTGCACGACGTGTTCCGCAATAGAAACCACGTGACGGGTTGAAGTACCGGTACAAATCACCATGCAGTCGGTGATGCTGGATTTGCCCTGGACGTCGATAGCAATAATATCCTGGCCTTTCAGATCGTCGATTTTATCAATGACGAAGTCTTGGAGTGCTTTACCTTGCAAAAGGTTCCCCCTTGGGATTAAGTTCGTGTTGGGCTGATGCCCAAAAAATTAGCGGCGCAGTATAGCATGCGGATTTGGGTTCCGATATAAACCCTCGCGCACGATAAATTCACTGACCGACGGTGGGAGCAGATCGGCATCAGAGCGGCCCTGATGGAGGCGATCGCGGATTTCGGTTGCAGAGATTGAAAACAGCGGCGTATCGGCAAGAAAAACTTTACCGGCAGCCTGCTGATGCAGTTCTTCAGGCCGCGCTGCCAGATGTTCCTCAAGCCACTGTTGCTGTTCCGGCGTGGTCATTTCTCTGCTGTATCCCGGACGCTGGCAAACCAGCAGGTGACACAGTAACAGCAGATCCTGCCAGCGATGCCACTTGTGCAGGGTGAGCAGGGAATCCTGACCGATAATAAACGCCAGTGGTTGTGTGGGCCCGCGCTCCTGGCGAAGCTCGTCCAGTGTATCAACCGTGAATGAGGGCGTGTCGCGCTGCATTTCCCGCAGATCAAGATCGAACAACGGATTCCCCGCAATTGCCAGCCTGACCATTTCGATCCGCTGTGCCGGTGAGGCCTCCGGCTGTGGGCGATGGGGGGGCACGTTGTTCGGCAGCAGCGTCACGTTATGTAAACCTGCCAGCATCGCCAGGGCTTCAACAGGTTTCAGGTGTCCGTAGTGGATCGGATCAAACGTGCCGCCATACAGGGCATGAAGCTGAGTTTTATCAGGCATCGCAGAAGCTCGTCGGAAAGGCCGGATGGCAAAGGAGCAGCGCCAGCGTTTCAAGTTCAGACCACACCGACTGGCCGTAATCCTGCTTAAGCGTCAGTTCAATGCGCGCCAGCAGATGAATGCCCTGAGTCAGAGTCGCTGATGACAGCCGCTGTAGCGCCTCGCTGAACAGCGCTCTGCGGTTTTGCCATATGCGGTGCTGGTCGAAAAGCGTACGCATCGGCGTATGCGCCATCTGGCGTTTTAACATGGAGAGCAGCAGCAGATCGCGCTGTAGGGTACGCAGCAGGATCACCGGTTCACTATCTTCATTGCGCATCTGGCGCAAAATATGAAGTGCGCGCTTACTTTTTCCAGCCAGCAGGGCATCAACCCAGTGGTACGGGGTGAAATGCGCTGAATCGCTCACCGCCTGCTCAACCCGGGGTAGCGTCAGTTTCCCGTCCGGCCACAGCAAAGACAGCCGTTCAAGCGCCTGTGAAAGCGCCAGCAGATTCCCTTCATAGCAGTAACACAGCAGCTGGCTGGCGGCATCGTCTAACGTTAGCTGCATTTTTTTCGCCCGTGCACTCACCCAGCGAGGCAGCTGTGCCTGCTCGGGTGTCTGGCAGGGGATGGTGGCACCCTGGTTGCTCAATGCCTTGTACCAGGCACTGTTTTCCTGAGCTTTAGTCAGTTTAGCCGCGCGAAGGATCAGCAGGATATCGCTGTGCAGCAAACCTGAGAGCGTGAGCAGCTGCTCATTCATCGCTACGTTAGGGCCATTTTCCGGCAGGATAAGCAACAACGTTTGACGCGAGGAAAACAGGCTGAGTTCCTGGCAGAGCGCGAAAATTGACGGCCAGTCGGTGCTGGCATCCAGCGTGGCACTGTGATGTTCGGTAAAGCCCTGCAGCTGGGCGGCATCACGGATAGCATCCTGTGATTCCTGCAGCAACAGCGGCTCGTTACCGCTTAATAAGTAGCAGGCGCGCAGCCCTTCACGGAGCTGCGCGCCTAGCTGTTCAGGGTAAATCCTGATCATCGGGTGTAGGAATCGTCAGACACTGTATTGTCAGAGTGCAGGTGATCGACCGAAGAAGGCGTGCGATCCAGCGTGTTGATGGATGAATCATTCTCTGCCACATGCACCGTCAGCAGCTTACGAACCAGCTGCTGTGATGCCTGAGTACGCATTTCACTAATGATAATCTGCTGTTCGGAATCTTTTGCAAGTGCGGCCAGCGGGTTATCAAAGAATGAACGATACACGGTGGTGCTGATCGGGTAGATACCTTTATTCGGCACCAGTACCTGAGCGCTGACTACCATCATCATTGAGTATTCAGCCGTTTTACCATCCTGGAAGATCGACGCGGTATCGCGATTGATACGCTCGCTCTGAAGACGTAACGATGGCACCTCGGTGTTTTTATCCGTGCTATCCAGAATCTTCACATCATTCAGACGCAGCTGTTCGCGCACCGAACGAGCCAGAGGACCATAAGGATCGGACGAATCCAACACCAGCGTTTTCATCTCAGCAGGTACAGAGGTCGTACCGCGAAGGTGGTAGCCACAACCGGCGGTGATCAACACCGCCAGGCCAACAAACAGAGAGACTATCGGATGTCGCACAATTCCTCCTGACATCAACCCACAACCAGGTTCAGCAGTTTACCCGGCACGTAAATAACTTTACGAATGGTAACGCCGTCGAGATATTTCGCCACCAGATGCTCCTGTGCCGCGTGAGCCTGCACCTGCTCCTGAGTCGCGTCTGCTGCAACGGTAACTTTACCGCGAACTTTACCATTAACCTGAACAACCACCAGCAGCGAGTCTTCAACCATCGCTGATTCATCAGCCTGTGGCCATGGGGCATTATCCACTTCGCCTTCACCGCCCAGCGCCTGCCACAGCACGAAGCTGGCGTGTGGGGTAAACGGATACAGCATACGGACCACGGCCAGCAACGCTTCCTGCATCAGCGTGCGGTCCTGAGCAGTTTCCTGTGGCGCACGGAGCAGTTTGTTCATCAGTTCCATAATCGCAGCGATAGCGGTGTTGAAGGTCTGACGACGACCGATATCATCGCTGACTTTGCTGATGGTTTTGTGCAGGTCGCGACGCAGCGATTTCTGCTCGTCGCTCAGTGAAGCGATATCCAGCGCTTCGGTCGCGCCTTTTTCACTGTGTTCGAAGGCCAGTTTCCACACGCGCTTCAGGAAGCGGTTCGCCCCTTCAACGCCGGATTCCTGCCATTCCAGAGTCATATCGGCCGGAGAAGCAAACATCATAAACAGACGAACGGTATCCGCACCGTAGCGCTCAACCATCACCTGCGGATCGATGCCGTTGTTTTTCGACTTCGACATTTTGCTCATGCCTGCGTAGATCAGTTCATGTCCAGCGGCATCAGATGCTTTAGTGATACGGCCTTTCTCGTCGCGCTCAACGGTCACATCAACCGGAGAAACCCAGTTACGTTCGCCGTTGTTACCGGTGTAGTAGAAGGCATCGGCCAGCACCATCCCCTGGCACAGCAGGCGTTTAGCTGGTTCGTCGGACGTCACCAGACCTGCATCGCGTAGCAGCTTGTGGAAGAAGCGGAAATAGAGCAGGTGCATGATTGCGTGCTCAATCCCACCGACGTACTGATCGACCGGCAGCCAGTAGTTGGCCGCAGCCGGGTCCAGCATGCCTTTATCATAGTCCGGGCAGGTGTAGCGTGCGTAGTACCAGGATGACTCCATAAAGGTGTCAAACGTATCGGTTTCACGCAGCGCAGGCTGGCCGTTAACCGTGGTTTTAGCCCACTCAGGATCGGCTTTAATCGGGCTGGTAATGCCATCCATCACCACATCTTCCGGCAGGATAACCGGTAGCTGATCTTCCGGAGTAGGCATCACGGTGCCGTCCTCCAGCGTGACCATTGGAATTGGTGCCCCCCAGTAACGCTGACGGGAAACACCCCAATCGCGCAGACGATAGTTCACTTTACGCTCGCCAACGCCTTTTTCAGCCAGCTTGTTGGCAATAGCGTTAAAGCCGTCTTCAAACGACAGGCCGTCAAACTCACCGGAGTTGAACAGCGTACCTTTTTCGGTCATTGCCGAAGCGCTCAGATCCGGCGCTGTGCCGTCTGCGGCCAGAATAACCGGCTTGATACACAGATCGTATTTGGTGGCAAATTCCCAGTCGCGCTGGTCGTGGCCAGGCACTGCCATCACTGCACCGGTGCCATATTCCATCAGCACGAAGTTAGCGATCCATACCGGAAGCTGCTCGCCAGTCAGAGGATGCACCGCGAAACGGCCGGTGGCCATGCCTTTTTTCTCCATGGTGGCCATATCCGCTTCGGCAACCTTGGTATTACGGCATTCAGCAATAAAGTCAGCCAGCGCCGGGTTCGATGCGGCAGCTGCAGCCGCCAGCGGGTGGCCCGCAGCCACGGCCAGGTAAGTCACGCCCATAAAGGTATCAGGGCGAGTGGTATAAACGCTGAGCTTCTCTTCGCTGTCCGCAACGTTGAACTCGATCTCCACACCTTCAGAGCGGCCGATCCAGTTACGCTGCATGGTTTTAACCTGCTCAGGCCAGCTTTCCAGCGTGTCGAGGTCGTTCAGCAGTTCATCGGCGTAAGCGGTGATTTTAACAAACCACTGCGGGATCTCTTTACGCTCAACTTTGGTGTCGCAGCGCCAGCAGCAGCCGTCGATCACCTGTTCGTTGGCCAGCACGGTCATATCGTTCGGGCACCAGTTCACCGCCGAGGTCTTTTTATAGACCAGGCCTTTTTCGTAAAGCTTGGTGAAGAACCACTGTTCCCAGCGATAGTACTCAGGCTGGCAGGTCGCCAGTTCGCGGCTCCAGTCGTAGCCAAAACCGAGCAGCTTTAGCTGGTTCTTCATGTAATCGATGTTGGAATAGGTCCACGGAGCCGGAGCGGTATTGTTTTTTACCGCCGCGCCTTCCGCAGGCAGACCGAATGCATCCCAGCCGATAGGCTGCAGCACGTTTTTGCCCAGCATACGCTGGTAGCGTGAAATCACATCCCCGATGGTGTAGTTTCGCACGTGGCCCATATGTAGGCGGCCAGAAGGATAGGGCAGCATTGAGAGGCAGTAATACTTCTCTTTACCTTCCTCTTCGGTAACTTTGAACGTTTGCTTCTCATCCCAGTGTTTCTGGACGTGGGATTCTATCTCTTCCGGGCGGTATTGCTCTTGCATGGCTGCCAGTGGTCCTTTTTGAATAGCGCTAAGCTTATTTCTGATTTCATTTAAGATCCGCATAGCATAGCTGATCCCCCCCCAACGCAACAACAGTAAGCGAGCGGCGAGGCGGCATTTCTCTTTAAGCTGGAAGCGCTGCGGCAAATTTGTGCAATGAAAAGCCGTATTTTTTGTACAGGAACTAGAATGATAGGGAAATGCTTTCGTTATCAATAAGGAGAGTCCATGAACAAGGTTGCTCAGTACTATCGCGAGTTTATTTCATCCTTAACGAAGCGCCTGGAACAGGGCGAGCGCGACATTGATGAGCTGGTCGAAAGCGCACGGCAGCGGATGAATAACCGTGGCGAATTGACCCGCAGCGAAATTGATGACGTTACGCGAGCGGTTCGCCGCGATCTGGAAGAGTTCGCGCGCAGCTACGCGGAGAACGAACAGGAGCTCGGCGACAGCGTGTTTATGCGGGTCATTCGCCAGAGTCTGTGGAAAGAACTGGCTGATATTACCGATAAAAGCCAGCTTGAGTGGCGCGAAGTGTTTCAGGATCTGAATCATCACGGGGTGTATCAAAGCGGTGAGGTGGTTGGGCTGGGAAATCTGGTTTGTGAGAAATGCCAGTTTACCCGCGCGATTTACACGCCTGAGGTATTAACTCGCTGCTCTGAGTGTGGGCACGATCAGTTTCAGCGTCTGCCGTTTGAACCGTAGGCTGCGAGTCTGAAAAGGGTGAAATCGGTATCCGGATAAAGTAAAAATATCATTCTCCGGATACCGTTTTTTAGCTATGGGAAGCCCGCCTTAATGCAGGATTTTCGCCAGGAACTCTTTTGCGCGCTCCGACTGAGGGCTGTTGAAGAAGTCATCCTTCAGTGAGTCTTCTACAATTTTGCCTTCATCCATAAAGATCACTCTGTTGGCCACTTTACGGGCAAAGCCCATTTCGTGGGTCACCACCATCATGGTCATTCCTTCATTCGCCAGCTCAACCATCACATCCAGCACTTCGTTGATCATTTCCGGGTCCAGTGCTGAGGTGGGTTCATCAAACAGCATGGCGATGGGGTCCATGCATAGCGCGCGTGCGATGGCTACGCGCTGCTGCTGGCCGCCGGAAAGCTGCCCAGGGAACTTATTAGCGTGTGCTCCCAGCCCGACGCGTTCCAGTAGCTTCAGCCCTTTCTGACGCGCCTCATCTTTATTACGTTTAAGAACCTTGACCTGGGCCAGAGTCAGGTTTTCAACGATGGAAAGGTGGGGAAACAGTTCAAAGTGTTGGAACACCATGCCAACGCGTGAGCGTAATTGAGCAAGATTGGTGCGTTTATCGTTAACCGCCGTGCCGTTGACTTCAATCACCCCCTGCTGGATGGGTT
Organism: Erwinia sp. GW821-FHT03D09; assembly: GCF_059420805.1. Classification (NCBI taxonomy): domain Bacteria; kingdom Pseudomonadati; phylum Pseudomonadota; class Gammaproteobacteria; order Enterobacterales; family Erwiniaceae; genus Erwinia; species Erwinia sp. GW821-FHT03D09. Next base: position 64,452 of record NZ_JBWKUK010000009.1, on the reverse strand, counting down.
CCAGACCGTTGACGGTTTTAATCAGCGTAGATTTACCGGAACCGGAAGGGCCACAGACTACTACCACATCACCTTTCGTCACTTCCGTTGAGCAGTCGGTCAGCACCTGAAATTGACCATACCACTTAGAAACATTTTTCAGGGTAATCATTTAAACAGTCCTTTTTTTCTTTAAATAGCTGACCAACAGCGAAGCACTGAGGCTGATAACAAAATAAACCGCGCCGGCAAACAGCACCATTTCAATTTCCGTACCGTTGTTGATTCCGATGGTATCGGCTGTACGGAAGAAATCGGCGAGGCTCAGAACGTAAACCAGTGAGGTGTCCTGGAACAAAACGATACCCTGGGTAAGCAGCAGCGGCACCATGGCGCGAAACGCCTGCGGCAGTATGATCAACTGCATTGACTGCCACTTGGTCATCCCCAACGCCAGCGCGGCGTTGCCCTGACCACGTGCAATACTCAGTATTCCGGCGCGAATAATTTCGGAGTAGTACGCGGCTTCAAACAGTGAGAAGGCCACCATTGCCGAAATCAGGCGGATATCTGTTTTGGGTGACAGCCCCAGTACCTGCTGAAGGAAGCTCGGCACCACCAGATAGAACCACAGCAGTACCATTACCAGCGGCACTGAGCGGAACAGGTTGACGTACAGGCGAGCAAACCAGCTGACGACGGTAATCGACGACAGCCGCATTACCGCCAGCAGGGTGCCCCAGATGATGCCAAAAATCACCGCTGTAATCGTGATTTTTAGAGTAACAACCATACCGTTCCACAGGTAAGGCAGGTTGGGAACAATAGTGCTCCAGTCAAATTCGTACATTATTTTCCTCCCGTATTGCCGGGCAGGCGTACTTTACGTTCAACCAGGCTCATCAGCAGCATAATGACCGCATTGATGGCGATATAGGCCAGCGTAATAGCCGTAAATGATTCATAGGCGTGCGCGGAGTAATCTAGCAGCTTGCCCGCCTGCGCCGCCATATCAACCAGACCAATAGTTGAAGCAATCGCCGAGTTTTTCACCAGATTCAGCATTTCAGAGGTCATGGGGGGCACGATCACGCGATAGGCGTTAGGCAGCAGGACATAACGGTAGGTCTGTGGCAGCGTCAGTCCCATCGCCAGCCCGGCGTTTTTCTGCCCGGAAGGCAGAGACTGAATAGCGGCGCGGACCTGCTCACAAACGCGTGCGGCGGTAAACAGCCCCAGGCAGAGAACAGAGCAGGTGAAGAACTGAATATTGGGGGCCAGCTCCGATTTGAACCACATGCCGACACTTACAGGCAGCAGTTCAGGGACGACCAGATACCAGATAAAGAACTGAACGATCAGCGGTACGTTGCGGAAAAGTTCGACATAACAGGTACCCAGCGTTGACAGCCATCGGTTCGGAACGGTGCGTAAGATACCGAACAGCGATCCAACCAGCAGAGCGATAATCCAGGCGCAGACTGAGACGGCAACGGTAACCTGGAAACCAGACCATAGCCAGCCAAGATAGGTGGTATTACCGAACGGGGCCTCTTGCAGGAAGATTCCCCAGTTCCAATCAATTGACATAAACAACTCCGGTAAAAAAGGGTAGCGACTGCTACCCTGAAGATTGATGAGAGGCCCTGATGTACGCTGCGGGGAACGACCGCTTAATACCTTAGCCAGGCTGATGTGGCATATGCCACATCAGCCTGGCCGTGTCTGCCCGGGCCAGTGTTCAACAATCGTAGGGCAGCAGACTGCCCTTTATTTTCGTTATTAATTCATTGCCTTGTCGTTCGGAGACTTGAACAGCGCTTTCATATCGTCTGACAAATCGAAGTCCATGGTCATGTTTTTAGGTGGAATTGGCTGTTTAAACCATTTATCGAACCATTTAGCCGCTTCGCCGGACGTCTGCGCCTGCGCGATAGTGCCATCTATCAGCTTTTTAAATTCGCCGTCGCCCTTGCGCAGCATACAGCCGTAGGCTTCGTGCGACTGCGGCGTGCCAAGAATTTCCCAGTTAGACGGTTTCTTCGCTTTTGCGCGTTCACCTGCCAGCAGTGCATCATCCATCATAAAGGCTACCGCGCGGCCGCTTTCCAGCGTACGGAAGGAGTCGCCGTGATCTTTGGCGCTGATGATGCGCATTTCCATTTTCTTCTCATCATTCAGCTTGTTCAGCAGAATTTCAGACGTTGTACCGGAAGTGACCACGACGCTTTTCCCTTTCAGATCGGCGAAGTCTTTAATCGGGCCACCTTTTTTCACCAGCAGGCGGGTACCCACAACGAAGATGTTGTTAGAGAAGGCCGCCTGTTTCTGGCGTTCCAGGTTATTGGTGGTGGAACCGCACTCGAAATCATAGGTGCCATTTTGCAGCAGCGGGATGCGGTTCTGCGAAGTGATTGGCAGGAATTTAACCTGCAGATCGGGCTTGTTGAGTTTCTTTTTGATAGCTTCAACGATGGCGTCGGAGTATGCCTGAGAATAACCCACCACTTTTTGCTGATTATCGTAGTAGGAGAACGGGACGGATGATTCACGGTGACCCACAACGATGACGCCGTTTTTAGCGATTTTTTCCAGGGTCTGTGTTTGCGCATCGGCAGCCTGTGGTGCCGCAGCCTCTTCTGCATTAGCAATACCGGAGGCGAAACCTGCCAGTGCAAGGCAAAGCCCCAGTTTCCGTAATTTCATGTTCCAACTCCTTTGTGTTGCGGCGCGAGTTACACTGCGCCTACGTGATGTTGTGTGTATTTCCAGTTGTTTATCTGTTTTTTGTACAGTCGTTAACGTGGCCTTTCTCAAATAACATAACCGAATGTTAACGGCAGGATACGAAAAAGTTTTTTTTTTGCGAGTCATGCCGCACCAATCAGGCGCCTTGCAGCTAGCCTTGCTGTGTAATAGTGCGTTAAATGCTCTTTTATAGTGCGCGCGGCGTTTCATCATGACTTTATTGAGGGCGACACACGTTGTTACGGAAATATTTTGCAATCATCGTGCCAACCGCAGTTTTTTAACAAAAGTGCAGCATAATCGGCGAGCAGGATGATGGATGCGATCGAGAGGGCTACGGCCAGCCAGAAAGTGGAAGGTAGATCGTTGGCGAAGAGGATATATACGTTAGAAAAACAGAATGTGAAATTCGCAGAGGTGGAAAGTAGAAGTGGAAAAGGTAGAAAAGGGCTGGCGAGGGAAAATATCGCGAAGGTAACAGGGGGAGAGCATTTTGAATGAGGCATAAAATACGGAGCCAGCGAAAAGACTGGCTCCGGGAAGATTTAACGCTGAGCTCCGCGTGAGCGCCAGCAGCACAGTGCGCCCACCGCAGCGAAGAGCAGAGTGATAAACCACACGCCCCAGTTACCGATACGTGCGTAAGGGGTCAGGCCCGTAGTCGGTGTGACTTTTGCGGAGAGCACCTCGGCGGAGAACTGAGGGATAGTCTGGCTGATATCCCCTTTGGCGTCCACGATGGCCGTTACGCCAGTATTGGTGCTGCGCAGCAGAGGACGACCCAGCTCCAGCGCGCGCATCTGCGCCATTTGCAGATGCTGCCATGGGCCAATGGAATGGCCAAACCAGGCATCGTTTGAGATCGTCAGCAGGAAGTTAGTATCCGGCTGGAAGTTATCCCGCACCTGCTGACCCAGTACGATTTCGTAGCAAATCGCGGCGGTAAGATTAAAGCCCGCCACTTTGAGCTGCGGCTGAATGTAGCTGCCACGGCTGAAAGAGGACATTGGCAGATCGAAGAACGGTGCCAGCGGACGCAGCAGCGATTCCAGTGGGACGAATTCACCAAAAGGCACCAGGTGATTTTTTTGGTAGCGGTTGCCGCTGAAGTAGTTGTAAGGCTCCGGTCCACCCAGCACGATAATCGAGTTGTAATCGTGGTAACGATTATTCTCCAGCCGCGAGTCAACAATCCCGGTAATCAGACTGCTGCCACCGTTGCGAAGCTGCTCATCAACTTCTTTCAGGAATGGCTGTTGGCGCGTTTCCAGATCGGGAATGGCTGACTCCGGCCAGATAATAATCGGCGCTTTACCAACCCAGGGGCGGCTGAGCGCGGTATAGGTTTTTAGCGTATTAACCAGCTGGTTAGGGTCCCATTTCATCGATTGTGCGATATTGCCCTGCACCAGCGCCACGTCAACGGCGCGTTCTGGTAACGGCTGAAACCAGTTAACCAGGCGCAATGGCCACGGCAGTAAAAGCAGGGCAAGGGCGATGATGCCCGCGCTCAAACGCCGCCGATTGACGGCGAAGACCATCAGACCCGCTATTACCATCAGTAGGAAAGTGATGCCCTCCACACCGATTAGCGGTGCCAGTCCTTTTAAAGGGCCGTTAATCTGGCTGTAGCCGAACTGTAGCCACGGGAAGCCGGTTAAGATCCAGCCGCGTAAAAACTCCGTGATCTGCCAGAGAACCGGCGCAGCCAGCACCAGGCGCAGCAGCGATGTTTTCGGGAACAGGCGGTTTAGCAGGGTGGTGAACAGCATCGGATACAGCGACAAATAGGCCGCCAGCAGAACCACGAGGAAGATATTCACCGGGCCCGGCATACCGCCAAAGGTGGCGATGCTGACGTAGACCCAGTTAATACCACTGCCGAACAGGCCAAATCCCCATACGAAGCCAATAGCGCAGGCCTGCCGAGTTGTGCGGTTCAGCGTTAGCGCCTGGAGCCCGATTAAAGAGACCAGGGCGGCTGGCCAGAAATCATAGGGGGAGAAAGAAAGGGTGCCAGCGGCACCCGTTAACAGCGCGAGCAGCAGGCGAACCTGCTGGCGCTGACACATTGAGGCAATTGCCATAAGGTAATTACTCTTCCAGAGTGGGCTGTGGCGAGTTTTCCGGAACCCTGACATGAACCTGGATGATACGGCGGCTGTCGGCCATGGCGACCTTAAATTGATAGCCATCGATTTCAATGCTCTCTCCACGAGCCGGGAGATGGCCGAAGCCCTGCATCACCAGTCCACCAATGGTATCCACCTCTTCATCGCTGAAGTGGGTGCCGAATACCTCATTAAAGTCTTCAATCGGGGCAAGCGCGCGCACGGTATAGGTATGACGGCTCAGCTGGCGGATATCACGATCTTCTTCATCGTCATATTCATCTTCAATTTCACCGACGATTAATTCGAGAATATCCTCAATGGTCACCAGACCGGAAACGCCGCCAAATTCATCAATGACGATAGCCATGTGATAGCGCTGCGAGCGGAACTCTTTCAGCATGCGGTCAACACGCTTACTTTCCGGTACCACAACAGCCTGGCGCAGGACTTTTTCTATACTGAACGGCTCGGAACTGCTGCTCATAAACGGCAGCAGATCTTTCGCCATCAGGATGCCTTCAATATGGTCCTTGTCTTCACTGATCACCGGGAAACGCGAGTGGGCAGAGTCTATGATCACCGCCAGGCATTCTTCCAGCGTTTGATTACGCTTGAGCGTGATCATCTGCGAGCGGGGGATCATAATATCGCGTACACGCTGTTCGGCGATATCCATCACCCCTTCCAGCATATCCCGGGTATCCGGATCGATCAGCTCGTTCTGCTCGGAATCACGGATTAGTTCAAGCAGTTCATCACGGTTTTTAGGCTCACCGTGAAACAGCTGGCTGAGGATCAGGCTAAAAAATCCCTTTTTACTACTGGGACTGTCGTTATTCTGTGAATGGTCATCGCTCATGGCGTTTTTGAGTTAGTCTCTCTGTTAAGGGATCGGCTGCCCCCGCAGGGGCAAGGCGTACAGCAAGCTGGATACGCCAGTACTTATTCTTTCTCCGAAATGTACGGATCGGGATAGCCAAGAGCAAGCATTATCTCGGTCTCCAGCGATTCCATCTCTTCGGCTTCGTTATCTTCGATGTGATCATAACCTAATAAATGCAGGCTACCGTGGATCACCATGTGCGCCCAGTGCGCCTCCAGCGTTTTCTCCTGCTCCTGCGCTTCCTGCTCAACAACCTGACGGCAGATAATCAGATCGCCCAGCAGGGGCAGTTCAATGCCCGGCGGCGCTTCGAACGGAAAAGACAGCACGTTGGTTGGCTTGTCCTTGCCGCGATACGTATGGTTTAACTCATGGCTTTCCGCTTCATCCACCACGCGAATGGTGACTTCACTTTCCGGCTGGAACTGCGGCAGTACCGCTTCCAGCCAGCGGCGGAAATCAGCTTCAGCCGGTAATCCTTGTTCACTTTCACAGGCTAACTGCAGATCAAGAATGACTGTACTCATTTGGGCTCCTGTGAAGCGGCCTGCTGCAGGGCAAGCGCTTCACGTTTACGTTCTTCTGCCAGGGCATCGCGCCGTTTTTGATCGGCACTTTCCCAGGCTTCATAGGCTATGACAATACTGGCGACAACCGGATGACGCACCACGTCTTCGCTGTGGAAGAAGTTGAAGCTCAGCTCCGGTACGTCAGATAGCACTTCAATGGCATGGCGCAGACCGGATTTCAGATTACGCGGCAGGTCAATCTGGGTCACATCACCGGTAATCACCGCTTTGGAATTGAAACCAATGCGCGTCAGGAACATCTTCATCTGTTCGATGGTGGTGTTCTGGCTTTCATCAAGAATGATAAACGCATCATTCAGAGTGCGACCGCGCATATAGGCCAGCGGAGCCACTTCGATAACGTTGCGCTCAATCAATTTCTCCACGCGCTCAAAGCCCAGCATCTCAAACAGGGCGTCATACAGAGGACGCAGATAAGGATCGACCTTCTGGCTGAGATCGCCAGGCAGGAAGCCCAGCTTCTCACCAGCTTCCACTGCCGGGCGTGTCAGCAGGATGCGGCGTATTTCCTGGCGTTCCAGCGCATCTACCGCAGCGGCCACCGCCAGATAGGTTTTCCCGGTACCCGCCGGCCCGATACCAAAAGTGACGTCGTGATCGAGAATATTGGCTATGTACTGCGCCTGATTCGGCGTACGTGGCTTGATAACGCCGCGCTTGGTCTTAATGTGAATCGCTTTGCCAAATTCAGGCACGCTCTCCGCTGTCTGCTCCAGTACCCGGCTCTCTTTAATCGCCAGGTGGATCTGTTCCGGGTCGATATCCGGGATATGGCCACGCACGGGGGCGGTATCCACGTAGAGATCGCGCAGGATATCCACGGCGGCATTGACGCAGAGCGCACGGCCAACCAGTTTAAACGCATTATCGCGGCGATTTATTTCAATCCCAAGACGGCGTTCCAGCTGCTTAATGTTGTCGTCGAACGGACCACAGAGGCTCAACAGCCGGGTGTTATCGGCTGGTTCTAAAGTCATTTCACGTGTTTCAATATTCAAACTAATCCTTTGGGTCACTCAGGGCCAGGTTGAGAAAATGGGCTTCACCGACTTAAGCGCCAGTGCCATAAGGGAATTATTTATGGTGAGGTGCAAAGGTGCAAGCGTCTCAGTCGATATTTGGGCTGAGATTTCAGAAACCAACCGTCGTTGCATGAAATAATGCGGCGAACTGGAAGGCTCGCCGCATTTATAAAGGTGGGATCAGGGCTGGAATGACCCTACGCCGAGCTCGTTTTCCTTACGGGTACGGGCAATAACTGAGGCGGGGGATTCAATACTGCGCAGACCCATCTGTTCTTCGCTGCGCACCAGCACGCCGCGCAGTGAGTTGGTGTAAACATCGACGATTTCAACATCAACAAATTTGCCAATATGCTCAGGCGTGCCTTCAAAGTTGACCACGCGATTATTTTCCGTGCGGCCTGAGAGCTCCATCACATTCTTACGCGAGGTGCCTTCCACCAAAATTCGCTGTACGGTACCGAGCATGCGGCGGCTCCACGCCATCGCCTGCTGGTTAATGCGGTCCTGCAAAATATACAGGCGCTGTTTCTTCTCTTCTCCAGACACATCGTCCGGGAGATCGGCGGCTGGCGTACCGGGGCGCGCGGAGTAGATAAAGCTGAAGCTGACGTCGAAGTTGATTTCGCCAACCAGCTTCATGGTTTGTTCAAAGTCGGCCTGAGTTTCGCCAGGGAAGCCGATGATAAAGTCGGAACTGATCTGAATATCTGGACGTGCGGCCAACAGCTTACGGACGATCGCTTTATATTCCAGTACTGTATGTGAACGCTTCATCAGCGTGAGTATGCGGTCGGCACCGCTTTGCACCGGCAGGTGCAGGAAACTAACCAGCTCGGGCGTATCGCGATAGACTTCAATAATGTCGTCAGTAAATTCAATCGGATGGCTGGTGGTGAAACGAATGCGGTCAATACCGTCAATGGCGGCGACCAGGCGCAGCAGTTCGGCGAACGTGCAGATTCCACCGTCGTAAGTTTCGCCCCGGTAAGCGTTGACGTTTTGCCCCAGCAGATTGACTTCACGCACGCCCTGAGCGGCGAGCTGAGCAATTTCAAACAGAATGTCATCCGAAGGTCGGCTGACCTCTTCGCCGCGCGTGTAGGGCACCACACAGAACGTACAGTACTTGTTGCAGCCTTCCATGATAGAAACAAAAGCAGTAGGGCCGTCTGCACGCGGTTCCGGCATGCGGTCAAATTTTTCAATTTCCGGGAAGCTGATATCAATCACCGGGCTTTTGGTACCGCGGACGGTGTTGATCATTTCCGGCAGGCGATGCAGGGTCTGCGGGCCAAAAACGATATCCACGCAGCTGGCGCGCTGACGAATATGCTCGCCCTCCTGCGATGCCACACAGCCACCCACGCCGATAATGACGTCCGGTCGCGCTTCTTTCAGCTTTCGCCAACGGCCAAGCAGATTGAAAACCTTTTCCTGAGCCTTTTCACGGATTGAGCAGGTGTTGAGCAGCAGTACGTCAGCATCTTCTGCTTCTTCGGTCAGGGTATAACCGTGGGTGCTGTTTAACAGGTCAGCCATTTTGGATGAGTCATACTCATTCATCTGGCAGCCCCAGGTTTTAATATGCAGTTTTTTTGTCATTGACTTGCCATTTGTCATGCAGAAAAGAGTGCAGGGCGCGTATCCTATTGTTTCGCGACCAGTGAAACTGAGGTAACGGAGTTAAAATCCGGTACACTTACTAACTATCAGGATAACAGAATTCGCCCGGCGAGGTGAAGCTGTAGAGTATATTTGGCAACGCCGGTGAAGGAAAAACAATGACAGAAAATGAGCAGAAGGTAGATGTGGCCATTGTGGGCGGTGGCATGGTTGGCGCCGCGCTGGCCAGTGGTCTGGCACAGCACGGGTTTGAGGTAGCGGTTCTGGAGCAGGAAGCCCCGGTGGAATTTGATCCTGCCAGTCCTCCCGATGTGCGTATCTCAGCTATTGGTGCTGCATCCGTCGCTTTACTCAAACAGCTTGATGTCTGGTCTGCGGTTAGTGCCATGCGCTGTGTGCCCTATCGTCGGCTGGAAACCTGGGAGTGGCAGACGGCTCAGGTGTCCTTTGATGCCGCCTCGCTTGGACTGCCGGAACTCGGCTATATGGTAGAGAACAGCGTGCTGCAGCGGGCGCTGTGGCTGCGCTTGCAACAGCAGCCCGTGCGGATGATTTGCCCAACTCGCTTGCAGGGTTTGCAATCAACGAACGGTGGCTGGCAGCTCACGCTGGACGGCGGCCAGCGGCTGAATGCGCGTCTGGTTATCGGTGCTGACGGGGCCAATTCTCAGGTGCGCCAGATGACTGGTATTGGTATTCGCGGCTGGAATTATGCTCAGTCCTGTATGTTAATCAGCGTGCGCTGTGAGCATGATGCGGGAGATACCACCTGGCAGCAGTTTACTCCACAGGGGCCACGCGCTTTTCTGCCGTTGTTTGATAACTGGGCATCACTGGTCTGGTATGACAGCCCGGTGCGTATACGCCAGCTGCAGTCGATGCCCATGGCTCAGCTGCAAAAAGAAATTGCTGCTCATTTCCCGGCGCGATTAGGCAAAGTGACTCCCGTGGCGGCCGGATCTTTCCCATTGGTCCGCAGGCATGCCATCGACTACGTTAAGCCAGGCCTGGCGCTGGTAGGCGATGCGGCCCACACTATCAATCCGCTGGCAGGGCAGGGAGTGAACCTCGGTTATCGCGACGTGGATGCGCTGATAAGCGTGCTGAGTGAGTCGCTATTGCGCGCTGAGGACTGGGCCTCTGAAGCCGTACTGCGGCGTTATCAACGTCAGCGGCAGAAAGATAATCAGCTGATGCAAAGCGGAATGGACCTGTTCTATTTTGCGTTCAGTAATCAGCTTGCTCCGTTGAAATTTGTCCGGAATCTCGGGCTGATGGCGGCAGAGCATTCGGGAGGATTGAAGCGGCGGGCCTTGCGGTACGCGCTGGGGCTGTAAGCTTTACTTCGGGTGGGTTAACAGCCTGCCCGATATTTTCACGAAACGCGCTGTTTTTTATGGTGAGTATGTTTGAGCGATATAAACAACAGACGTAAAAAAGCCCGCTTGCGCGGGCTTTTTTGCTTTATGGCTGGGGTGCAGGGATTCGAACCCCGGAATGCTGGTATCAGAAACCAGAGCCTTACCACTTGGCGACACCCCAATTTTTACTGCGTCTGGCGAACCAGGCGACTTTTATTTTGCGACTTAATACAACCAGCCGTCTTTATATGGCTGGGGTGCAGGGATTCGAACCCCGGAATGCTGGTATCAGAAACCAGAGCCTTACCACTTGGCGACACCCCA
>NZ_JBWKUK010000009.1:0-53705 GCF_059420805.1 Erwinia sp. GW821-FHT03D09 | reverse complement strand
ATAATTTGGTGGCTACTACGGGAATCGAACCTGTGACCCCAGCATTATGAGTGCTGTGCTCTAACCAGCTGAGCTAAGTAGCCGTACATTATTGCTTTACAACTTTCTGACTGGCTGGGATACCTGGATTCGAACCAGGGAATGCCGGTATCAAAAACCGGTGCCTTACCGCTTGGCGATATCCCAATGTCCGCATCGTGATAACACGACAGTCAGAACTACATATTCTACTACAAAAAACTGGCTGGGGTACCTGGATTCGAACCAGGGAATGCCGGTATCAAAAACCGGTGCCTTACCGCTTGGCGATACCCCATCCTTGCTGCAAACCTCTGTCGGAAATGGTGCGGGAGGCGAGACTTGAACTCGCACACCTTGCGGCGCCAGAACCTAAATCTGGTGCGTCTACCAATTTCGCCACTCCCGCGCAAAAAGAAGTGGTGGCTACTACGGGAATCGAACCTGTGACCCCAGCATTATGAGTGCTGTGCTCTAACCAGCTGAGCTAAGTAGCCTTCTTTTTTGCGTAACCTTCATCGGCGTTGCGGGGCGCATTATGCGGAGTTGGCCCAAAAGCGTCAACTAGTTTTTTCCCGTTTTTTGCCATAAACGTGTTGTTTGCATGGCTTGTGACCATTATGTCGATAAAATCGACGAATTCTGAGTCTAAACAGCGTTATGGCAAAAAAAAACGGGCCATAAAGGCCCGTAAGTATTTGTGAAACGGTAAGGATTAGTAGGCTGCCTGATGCACACCAACCGCACGACCTGACGGATCGTCCATGGTTTTGAACGCTTCGTCCCATTCGATGGCTTTAGCCGACGAGCAGGCCACGGATGGACCGCCTGGAACACACTCAGCCGCGCTTGGTACCGGGAATAGCTCTTCAAAGATTTCACGGTACAGATACGCTTCTTTAGAGGTTGGCGTGTTGTACGGGAAGCGGAAGTGCGCGGTTTGCAGCTGCTGGTCGCTAATCTGCTCTGCTGCCACTTCTTTCAGCGTATCAATCCAGCTGTAGCCAACACCGTCAGAGAACTGCTCTTTCTGGCGCCATGCTACGCTTGCCGGCAGGTAGGATTCAAAACACTCACGCAGGATGTGTTTTTCCATTTTGCCGTTGCTGCCGCACATTTTATCTTCCGGGTTGATGCGCATCGCCACATCCAGGAATTTTTTGTCAAGGAACGGTACGCGTGCTTCCACGCCCCACGCTGACATCGCCTTGTTGGCACGCGCACAGTCGAACATATGCAGAGCATGCAGCTTACGCACGTTTTCCTCGTGGAACTCCTGCGCGTTTGGCGCCTTGTGGAAGTACAGATAGCCACCGAAGACTTCATCCGCACCTTCACCGGACAACACCATTTTGATGCCCATCGCTTTGATTTTACGTGACATCAGATACATCGGTGTTGATGCACGAATGGTGGTCACGTCATAGGTTTCAATGTGATAAATCACATCGCGAATGGCATCAAGGCCTTCCTGCACGGTGAAGTGAATTTCATGGTGCACAGTCCCCAGATGCTCAGCCACGGCTTTTGCGGCTTTGAGATCCGGTGAACCTTCCAGGCCCACAGCGAAGGAGTGCAGCTGTGGCCACCAGGCTTCGCTCTTGTCGTGATCTTCCACGCGCTTGGCGGCAAATTTCTTGGTAATGGCTGAAATAATTGAAGAATCCAGACCGCCGGACAGCAGTACGCCATAAGGCACATCTGACATCAGGTGGCTTTTTACTGATTCTTCCAGTGCGCCTTTCAGAGCCGCTGCATCGGTGATGTTGTTCGCTACTGCGGCATAGTCGAACCAGTCACGCTGCCAGTAGTGTTTAATCTCACCGTCGGTGCTGGACATGTAGCTGCCCGCCGGAAACTCTTTAATCGTACGGCAAACCGGCACCAGCGCTTTCATTTCAGAAGCAACATACAGGTTGCCGTGCTCGTCGTTGCCCATGTACAGCGGAATGATGCCAATATGGTCACGGCCGATCAGCCAGGTTTTTTTCTCGGTGTCATACAGAATAAAGGCGAACATGCCCTGCAGATCGTCGAGGAAGTCGATGCCTTTTTCCTGATACAGCGCAAGGATGACTTCGCAGTCGGAATCCGTCTGGAATTCGTAGCGGTCGCTCAGTTCAGCGCGCAGTGCCTGATGGTTGTAAATCTCGCCGTTAACCGCCAGAACGTGGGTATGCGCAGCGTTGTACAGTGGCTGTGCGCCATTGTTCACGTCAACGATCGACAGACGCTCGTGGGCGAGGATGGCATAGTCATCGGCATAAATACCTGACCAGTCCGGGCCACGATGGCGCATCAGGCGAGAAAGCTCCAGCGCTTTCTTACGCAGTTCAGTAGGATCGGTTTTCAGATCAAGTACACCAAAAATAGAACACATACACAGCTCCCTAAACGACTTACCTTGCGGTATTGATATTGGTTTGAGGCGAGAGTTGTCGCCTGATGCATAAGAAAATGCGCTAACAGAGCAGACTATGCAAGCAATTTAGCCAATACCTGAAAAATAGCCCGTTAACCTGGCCTTATCTTTGATGATTGTTCAATTAATTGGTGTTTTTATTGATGAATCATCAAGAGGTGACAAAAATCGGCTGAATTTTGCGCGGTACAGAAAGAAAAAGCCCGGCGTTAACCGGGCTGGGGATTAAAAAATGTCGATATCCGCGACGGAGGGGTAAACCCACGTAGGGCGGAAAGGCATGGCATCAATATCGCTGAGGCTGGAAACGCCGGTAAGCACCAGTATGGTTTCCAGACCGGCCTGGAATCCGGCCAGAATATCGGTGCGCAGATTATCGCCAACGATAACCGTTTCCTCGGAATGGGCCTGCATCTTATTCAGCGCGGCGCGCATAATCCACGGGCTGGGCTTACCGACGTAGAAAGGCTGTCGGCCTGAGATACGCTCAATTCCGGCACAGAGTGCGCCGCAGGCAGGCGAATGACCGTGGCCATGGCTGTCCGGGTTGGTGGCAATAAACCGCGCGCCGTTAGCAACGAAGAAAGCGGCTTTGTGCATCATGTCCCAGTTAAAGGAACGCGTCTCACCAACAATCACAAAATCCGGATTGATATCGGTAATGGTAAACCCGGCTTTATACAGCTCATGGATTAGCGCACCTTCACCCACGACATAGGCTTTTTTTCCTTCCTGGCGTTTTAGGAAATCGGCGGTCGCCATCGCGGAGGTATAAAACACGCTGTCCGGGAGATCGATACCCGCGGAGGCAAAGCGGTTGGCCAGATCCATGGCGGTTTGTGATGGGTAGTTGGTCAGCACCACCAGCGGCATATTATTTCCCATGATCCGCTGCAGGAGCTCTCGTGCTCCAGGCACGGCGATATTGTCATGCATTAATACGCCGTCAATATCGCAAATTACGTTTTTAATCGTCATGCACTACTGTCCTTGATTACGCTTCCAGAAGTCGCTGCAGCAGGATGCCGTTAAGCATCGCCCTTTTTGCCAGCGCAAAGGCACCGATAGCCGAGCGATGATCGATCTCAGAGCGTACTACTGGCAGATTTTTTCGGAACGCTTTTAGCGCCTGGGTATTGATGCAGCTTTCAATCGCTGGCAGCAGGACCTTATCTGCCTCGGTTATTTCACCGGCGATAACGATTTTTTGCGGATTAAACAGGTTAATCGCAATCGCAATGGCTTTACCCAGGTGGCGGCCGACATGTTCGATAACCTCAGCGGCCAGCGCATCACCGCGATTGGCGGCACTACAGATATGCTGGATCTGGCAATTATCCAGACTCAGAGTGCTTGGGTAGCCCTGCGTCACTAAATGGCGTACGCGGTTTTCAATTGCGCTATTAGCGGCAATGGTTTCCAGACAGCCAAAGTTGCCGCAGTGGCAGCGCTCTCCCAACGGATCGACCTGAATATGCCCCAGCTCACCAACGTTGCCGTTGCTACCGAGGAAAATATGACCGTTGGCGATGATCCCCGCTCCCGTTCCGCGATGAACACGTACCAGAATGGAGTCTGCACAGTCGCGTGAGGCACCAAAATAGTGCTCTGCCAGCGCCAGGCTACGGATATCGTGGCCGACAAAACTGGTGACGTTAAAGCGTTTTTCGAGGTTGGCGACCAGCGGCCAGTGACTGACGCTGATATGCGGCATGTAGCGGATCACGCCGTTCTTCGGATCGACCAGTCCGGGAAGAATCACGGAGATCGCAATGAGTTCGCGCAGCTTGCGCTGATGCTGCTCATGGAAGGCGGCGATGGCATTAAACAGCGCATGTTCCAGCGTTTCCTGGCTGCGCTCTGGCAGAGGGTAGTGCTCTTCCGCCAGCGATTTGCCGCTGAGATCGAACAGAGTCAGCGTAGCATCGTTACGGCCAAGGCGAACGCCAATGGTATTGAAGCCGCGGGTTTCGCAGATAATCGATATGGCCCGGCGGCCACCGGTTGAGGCCTGCTGCTCAACTTCTTTGATCAGCCCGCGTTCAATGAGCTGCCGGGTGATCTTGGTGACGCTGGCGGGTGCAAGCTGGCTGTGTTCGGCAATCTGAATGCGCGATATCGGCCCCTGCTGATCGATGAGCCGGTACACGGCTGCGCTGTTCAGTTGTTTAACAAGATCAACATTTCCAATTTGGGCCTGGCCGCCAGTGGTCATTAAATATCTACTCGCTAAAGACCTCGTTACCATTAACGATGGTCCGGGTGATTTTATAGTCGCGGGTGAATACTGTCAGGTTCGCCACTTTTCCGGCTTCAATTGACCCTAACTGATTATCAACCCCCATTGCACGGGCTGGATAAAGCGTTGCCATACGGAGCGTTTCATCCAGAGCGATACCAACATGTTCGACGCTGTTCTCGACAGCTTCAATCATAGTTAGTGCAGAACCACTCAGTGTACCGTTCTCATCAACGCACAGCCCGTTACGATAGTATATTGTTTTACCGGCAAAAATGAACTGGTCAATATTAGCGCCTGCCGGTGCGGTGGCATCGGTTACCAGTACCAGCTTATCGCCTTTAATACGCTTCGCATTCCTGATATTGCCGAAATGGACGTGTAAACCGTCGGCAATCACACCACACCAGACGTCCGGTGAATCAAACAGCGCACCGATCAAACCCGGTTCGCGGCCGGTTGTGGTTGGCATTGCGTTATAAAGGTGGGTCGCAAAACTGACGCCGGCGGAGATGCCGCTGCGTGCTTCGTCATAGGTCGCGTGAGAATGCCCGGCTGAAATCACAATGCCGGCCGCGCGCAGCTGGCGGATTACTTCCGTGCCCACTTTTTCAGGGGCCAGCGTAATCTTGGTAATCACGTCCGCATTTTCACACAGGAAATCAACCAGCGCTTTATCCGGTGCACGAATCAGTGCCGGATTGTGAGTTCCTTTCTTCAGCGGATTCAGCCACGGACCTTCCAGGTGCAGACCCAACGCCTGATTGCTGTTTTGTGCCAGCCAGGCCCGCATCACTTCAACCGCACGCTTCATCAGCTCGTCGGTGCTGGTGATAAGCGTTGGCAGGAAGCTGGTACAGCCGGATTTTTCATTTGCTTTCTGCATAATATTCAGCGTTTCAACGCTGATTGCAGCAGGGTCATCATTGAACTGCACGCCGCCACAGCCGTTAAGCTGCAGATCGATAAAGCCAGGGGCAATAATGGCACCGTTGACGTCACGGATTTCAATACCGGCGGGCACATCGCCCTGCGGGCAAACACGGTCGATCAGGCCGTCAGCGATCACCACTGCGTGCCCGTCGAGGACTTCATGGCCGGTATAAATGCGACCCTGAGTTAAAGCGTACATAGTCATTCTCCTGACTCTTAATGCTGGTACGATCCGGCCAGCGTTAACGAAACCGTGTTTGGCCGGATGCGATCGGTGAAGGGGAGGCTTACCTCCCGGCATCACAGACCGGCGATATTTTCCGCTTCCATTTCGCGGAAGTAATTCACGGTCTTCACTTTCAATTCCATGGTTGCTGGCTCATCGCAGACGACAACGGATTTCGCATGCAGCTGCAGGCAGCTGATGGTCCACATATGATTCACGTTGCCTTCAACAGCCGCTTTCAGTGCGTGGGCCTTCAGGTGCCCGGTAACCAGAATCATCACTTCCTCTGCATCCAGCAGCGTACCCACGCCCACGGTCAGTGCGTATTTGGGTACCTGATCCACATCATTGCCGAAGAATCGCGAATTGGCGATACGGGTATCGTGGGTCAGCGTTTTGATACGGGTACGTGAAGCCAGAGAGGAGGCGGGTTCGTTAAAGGCGATGTGTCCATCGTTGCCTACGCCACCCATAAACAGATGGATTTTGCCGTAAGCGCGAATTTTTTCCTCATACTGACGACATTCTGCGTCAATATCAGGCGCATTACCATTGAGAAGATTGATATTTTCGCTTTGAATATCAACGTGATCGAAAAAGTTACGGTGCATAAAGCTGTGGTAGCTTTCAGGATGCTCTTTCGGCAGACCCACGTATTCGTCCATATTGAACGTGACAACATGCTTAAAGCTAACCTGGCCCGCTTTATGCATATCAATAAGATGCTTGTAGGCTTCCAGTGGGGTGCCGCCGGTTGGCAGGCCGAGAACGAAAGGGCGTTCTGCGGTAGGCTTAAAGTTATTAATGCGGTTAACAATGTGGCGTGCTGCCCACTTGCCGACCTGAGGAGATGTTGCCAGTGGAATCAGTCTCATGATGAACCTCGTCAATTGCACAATATGAAATAGGTCTAAAACGCTGCTCTGCTAGTTAAGAATTATCGTAACGTGATTACGAACAGATAACAGAGGGATAAGTTCGTTTTGATTTTTCGTATAATAAAATAAGTTTGTTCTGTTGACCAGTGTAATGGTTGCAAAAATGCTATTTTTGGTGATTTTAGTCACATAAGTAGCGATATAATTTGCGAAGCGAATTAATTTTTTTTTACACTTATGGCTGTGGTGTATACTGTCACTCAGACTGCAGAAGACCGTAAAAAAATAAACGATTTCTGGCACCTTAACGGGTTCAAAGGGGGAAAAGGTGAATATTTTAGGATTCTTTCAACGATTGGGGCGTTCACTACAGCTGCCGATAGCCGTACTACCGGTTGCTGCACTGATGCTGCGCTTTGGTCAGCCTGATTTACTGAATATGCCGTTCATCGCGCAGGGCGGCGGTGCAATTTTCGATAACCTGGCGCTAATCTTCGCAATCGGTGTTGCGTCAACCTGGTCAAAAGATAATGCCGGTGCCGCAGCGCTGGCCGGTGCGGTAGGTTACTTCATCCTGACTAAAGCGATGGTCACCATCAATCCCGCGATCAATATGGGCGTGCTGGCCGGGATCATCACCGGTCTGGTTGCGGGTGCAACCTATAACCGCTGGGCCGACATTAAACTGCCTGACTTCCTTAGTTTCTTCGGTGGTAAGCGTTTTGTGCCGATTGCGACGGGCTTCTTCTGTCTGGTGCTGGCAGCCATTTTTGGCTATGTCTGGCCGCCGGTTCAGAACGCGATTCACGCCGGTGGTGAGTGGATTGTGGCTGAAGGTGCATTCGGAGCAGGTGTGTTCGGCTTCGTTAACCGTTTGCTGATCCCTACCGGTTTGCATCAGGTGCTGAATACTATCGCCTGGTTCCAGATTGGCGAATTCACCAACGCGGCAGGTACTGTGTTCCACGGCGATATCAACCGTTTCTACGCCGGTGACGGTACCGCAGGGATGTTTATGTCGGGCTTCTTCCCGATCATGATGTTCGGTCTGCCGGGCGCCGCGCTGGCGATGTATATGGCCGCACCAAAAGAGCGTCGTCCAATGGTTGGCGGTATGCTACTGTCCGTTGCGGTAACCGCTTTCCTGACCGGTGTTACCGAGCCGCTTGAATTCCTGTTCATGTTCCTGGCGCCGATGCTGTATCTGATTCACGCATTGTTAACCGGCATCAGCCTGTTTGTCGCCACGCTACTGGGTATTCATGCCGGTTTCTCCTTCTCTGCGGGTGCCATCGACTATGCGTTAATGTACAACCTGCCTGCCGCCAGTAAGAACGTTTGGATGCTGCTGGTAATGGGTGTTGTTGCCTTCGTGGTTTACTTTGTGCTGTTCAGCGCCGTCATTCGCATGATGAACCTGAAAACGCCTGGCCGCGAAGATGCATCTGACCTGGTGGTAGAGGAAGAGGCAAACAGCAATACCGAAGAGGGTATGGATCAGCTATCCCGCCAGTATATCGTGGCAGTTGGTGGTTCCGATAATCTCAATGTAATTGATGCCTGTATTACTCGTCTGCGTCTGTCGGTTAAAGATGCCGGACTGGTTAACGATGCGGCCTGTAAGCGTCTGGGTGCATCCGGTATTGTTCGGCTGAACAAGCAGACAATTCAGGTGATCGTGGGTGCGAAAGCGGAATCCATCGCTGAAAGCATGAAAAAACTGATTGCTAAAGGACCTATCGCGGCGGCAGCGGCTACCGCTACCCCAGTCGTTCCAGCAGCACCTGCTGCGGCGCCACAGGCCGTGCCAAACGCCAGTAAAGGGATTGTTGGTACCCTGGTGGCACCGGTAAGCGGTACCGTAGTAGCCATTGACCAGGTGCCTGATGAAGCCTTCGCCAGTAAAGCGGTAGGTGACGGTCTGGCGATCAAACCGACCAGCAGCACCGTTGTTGCGCCGGCCAGTGGTACGCTGGTGAAAATCTTCAACACCAATCATGCCTTCTGTCTGGAAACGGAAAAAGGGGCGGAAATCGTGGTGCACATGGGGCTGGATACCGTTGCGCTGCAGGGTAAAGGCTTTACCCGCCTGGTTGAAGAAGGGGCTCATGTGGTTGCCGGTCAGCCGGTTCTGGAGATGGATCTGGCCTTCCTTGAGGCGAATGCCCGCTCAATGATAAGTCCGGTCGTGGTCAGCAACATTGAGGACTTCTCCGGATTAACACTGCTGGCAGGCGATACTGTGGTTGCCGGTGAGAGCCGTATCTACGAGATTAATGGCTAAAATACGATACTAACGTCAGCAGAAAGGGCGGCGAGCAATTCCCGCCCTTTTTTTATTGGATTTCCGTAACAAACGGTTGTCTCTGTCCCCCGCTTTGTGGATCATACTCCGTTATTTCGTAGCGAATTTATTCCAGGCATTAATTGAGGAAATTGAGATGAGTGAGGCTGAAGCCCGCCCAACGAACTTTATTCGTCAGATTATCGACGAAGATCTGGCGTCCGGTAAGCACAAGAGCGTGCATACCCGCTTCCCGCCTGAGCCAAACGGCTACCTACATATCGGTCACGCTAAGTCGATCTGCCTGAACTTTGGTATCGCAAATGATTACCAGGGGCAGTGCAACCTGCGTTTTGATGATACTAACCCGGTGAAAGAAGATCTGGAGTTCGTTGAGTCAATCAAACGTGATGTGCAGTGGCTCGGCTTCGAGTGGAGCGGCGAAGTGCGTTACTCATCTGACTATTTCGACCAGCTGCACAATTATGCGGTAGAACTGATCGAAAAAGGGCTGGCGTATGTGGATGAACTCTCACCTGAGCAAATCCGTGAATACCGCGGCAGCCTGACCGCGCCGGGGAAAAACAGTCCTTATCGCGATCGCAGCGTAGAAGAGAACCTGGCGCTGTTCGAGAAAATGCGCAGCGGCGGCTTTGAGGAAGGTAAAGTCTGCCTGCGTGCCAAAATCGATATGGCGTCAAACTTTATCGTTTTGCGCGATCCGGTGCTGTACCGCATTAAATTCGCCGACCACCATCAGACCGGCTCTAAGTGGTGCATCTATCCGATGTACGACTTTACCCACTGCATTTCCGATGCGCTGGAAGGGATCACTCATTCTCTGTGCACACTGGAGTTTCAGGACAACCGCCGCCTGTATGACTGGGTGCTGGATAACATCACTATCCCGGTTCACCCACGCCAGTACGAGTTCTCTCGTCTGAATCTTGAATACGCCATTATGTCGAAGCGCAAGCTGAGCCAGCTGGTGAACGAGAACGTGGTTGAGGGCTGGGACGATCCGCGCATGCTGACCGTCTCCGGTCTGCGCCGTCGTGGTTACAGCGCGGAATCTATTCGTGAGTTCTGCCGTCGTATCGGTGTGACCAAACAGGACAACAACGTTGAGATGGCCGCGCTGGAATCCTGTATTCGTGACGATCTCAATGAAAACGCGCCGCGCGCTATGGCTGTGCTGGACCCGGTTAAGCTGGTGATTGAAAACCTGCCTGCTCATCATGAAGAGATGATAAGCATGCCGAACCACCCGAACAAGCCGGAAATGGGCACCCGTGAAGTCCCGTTCAGCCGCGAGATCTATATCGATCGCGCAGACTTCCGTGAGGAAGCGAACAAGCAGTATAAGCGTCTGGTGCTGGGTAAAGAAGTCCGCCTGCGTAACGCGTATGTGATTAAAGCAGAGCGCGTGGCGAAGGATGAGGACGGTAATATTACCTGCCTGTTCTGCACCTGTGACATTGATACTCTGAGCAAAGATCCCGCTGACGGACGTAAGGTGAAAGGCGTGATCCACTGGGTTTCCGCCGTACATGCGTTACCGGCAGAGTTCCGCCTGTACGATCGCCTGTTCAGTGTGCCAAACCCGGCGGCAGCGGAAGATTTACTTGCCAGCATCAACCCTGAATCTCTGGTGATTCGTCACGGTTTCGTCGAGCCGGGTATGCAGAAAGCGGAAGCTTCAGCGGCGTATCAGTTTGAGCGAGAAGGTTATTTCTGTGCTGACAGCGTCTATTCTTCAGCTAATAACCTGGTATTTAACCGTACCGTAGGCCTGCGTGATACCTGGGCTAAAATCGGCGGCTAACCGATTCTGTTTTAATAAAAGGGCGATTATTCGCCCTTTTTTTCGCCTTAACATCACCCTCATTGATTTACATTCTTTAAATGTGCTGTCGATCATACTTTGCACTTTTTGTTGTTTTAATTGATTGATAATTCGCGATGCAAAAAATATCCTAATCCAATAATTAACTGGTTCTGGATTCAGCTGGCTAAAATTAATGGTCAGCAATTACCTGATAGACATGGATTTTTTCTGGGATAAAAGGATTTTTCAATGCAGCGCAAACCCGTGCTTACTAAAGCACTTAGTACTATTTTAGCGATTATCTCTGGTTCCAGTGGCGTTTTGCTGAATTCGCCCGCCCTGGCCAGTGGGTTTATTGATGACTCTTCGCTGGCTGGCGGTGTTTATTACTGGCAGCGCCATCGCGAACGCAAAGATCTTCAGCCCGATAGCGAAAAATATAAACAGTACACCTCAAATCTTCATCACTCGACAATTAACGCGAACCTCGATTTTTCTTCAGGCTTTGCCGCCGACTGGATCGGTATCGATCTGGCGGCATTTACCGCTGTAGAACTTTCTAACAAAGGGCCCGGTGCACCGAACGAAATCGGTTTCAGCGATGGCGACAGCCGTTGGGATGAGCCATGGAGCGGTGACAGAAACGGCGTAAGCCTCTATAAAGCTGCGTTAAAAATGAAATACAACAGCAGCTGGCTGCGTACCGGATATCTGCAGCCGAGCGGCCAAACGCTGATGTCGCCGCACTGGAGCCTGCTGCCGGGTACCTATCGCGGGGTAGAAGTAGGGACAGCAAGCCACTTTGCTTCTTTGGGCAATCTGTCCGTTTCTTATATGTGGTCCGATAAATATAAGGCTCCGTGGTATCAGCGTATGTATGACTTCCGCAAGGCAGACGGCATAACGAAACTGAACTACATGCATTCGCTTGGTGCTAAATTTTCTTCGGAAAATAAGTGGCAGCTGGAAGCGGCTGTTGGCCAGGCCGATGGCTATATGGACCAGTTCTTTACTAAAGCCAGTTATGCCGTTCCGCTGCTGGGCAACGATCTGGAAACCAGCTGGCAGTTTTATGGCGCACACGATCGCGAGCACGGCGGTGCAGCAAACGTTAACGATGTCTATTCCGGTCTTGCCTGGCTGCAGGCGCTCACCTTGGGTTATCGCACCGGTCCGTTTAAATTCCGCCTGGAAGGCACCTGGGTCAAAGCTGACGGTAATCAGGGATATTTTCTTCAGCGTATGACCCCGTCCTATGCCAGTTCGAATGGTCGCCTTGATGTCTGGTGGGATTCGCGCTCTGACTGGAATGCCAACGGTGAAAAAGCGGTGTTCGCTGGCGTGATGGTCGAGCTGGATGGCCTTCACCTGCCCGGATGGGAAACGGGCACCTCATTTGCCTGGGGATGGGATGCCAAACCCAGCAGCAACCCGGCATTCGATCAGCATCAACGCGTACGCGAATCGGCGTGGAATCTGGATTTACTCTATACACTTCAGCAGGGTTGGGGCAAAGGGACCCAGTTCAGGCTGCACTACACCCACTACGATAATCACAGCAGTATTCCGAGCTACGAAGGGGGATACGGCAATATGTTTCAGGATGAAAAGGACGTGAAGTTTATCGTCACCGCGCCGTTTACCATTTTTTAAGCGGTGACTGGCGTAATGGATAACCGAACCTCAAAGGGGAACAGGATGAGGCTTATTGCAACAACAATCGCTGCGGCAACGCTGGGGCTGGCAGGGTGTAGTAACGGCGTTAACGACCAGCAAACCGTCCACCGTATCAGCCAGTTTGGCGTCAGCTATCAGGTAACGCAAAATGATGCGGCGGCACACGGTGTGGACTGCGCTGCGCTGGGAGCGGACTGGGCCGCCTGTAACCGCGCCACTATCAGATTGACCAACCCCGGACCGGCAGTGAACAGTAAAAACTGGGCTATCTGGATGAGCAACGTCCACCAGACGATCAAAGTAGACAGTGACCAGTTCCGTATTGTACATATTGTCGGCGATCTCAGTCGCCTGGAGCCGACCAGTAAGTTCAAAGGATTTGCCGCCGGGGAATCCGTTGAGATACCGATTATTAACGAATACTGGCAGCTGTTTATTACCGATATCATGCCGCGTTGGTACGTCACTGCCGGTAAGGCGGAACCGGAGATTATGGTCAGTACCAATACGGAGGATCTGACGACGTTTGTTGAGCCGTTTGGCGATAACTGGAAGCGTTTCGCCGGGGATAAAAATGTCCTGATGACGGCTGAAAGCCGCTTTGCCAAAAATGCGGACGTGAGTTTGCTGCCTGCTGCGGCGCTACGGGCCGAAATTTTTCCGACTCCGTTGAAATCAACCCGCTTAAACGGTAATGCCAATCTCAGCCGGGGTGTGTCGCTCGATTTGGCTGGGTTAAACGCCGATGAGGCCCGCGCCGCCGAGCAGCGTTTTACGCTGATGGGCGTTAAGGTTAATTCTCGCGGTTATCCCGTCTCTACCCGCATCGATTCCCGTGGATTTAGCGACAGCATGGCGGTATCCGGTGCCTATCGTCTGGAAATTCTGCCGAGGGGAGCTAACATCGTGGGCTATGACAGCGCGGGCGTTTACTACGGTCTGATGTCTGTGCTGTCTCTGGTCCCCGCTTCCGGCCCGCAAAAAATCGCTGCGCTGCGGGTGGAAGATGCGCCGCGCTTTGCGTATCGCGGAATGTTCCTGGACGTGGCACGTAACTTCCACAGCAAGCAGGTGGTGCTGAGGCTGCTGGATCAAATGGCGGCGATGAAAATGAATAAGTTCCACTTCCACCTCTCCGACGATGAAGGCTGGCGTATTGAAATCCCTGGCCTGCCGGAGCTGACGGAAACCGGGGCAAAGCGCTGCCACGATCTTAGCGAGCAACAGTGTCTGCTGCCGCAGTTGGGCTCCGGTCCGTTCAGCGACAACAACGGCAGCGGCTACTTTACCCGCAGCGATTACATTGAAATCCTGAAATATGCCAGGGCGCGGAATATTGAAGTGATCCCCGAAATTGATATGCCGGCTCATGCGCGAGCGGCGGTGATCTCTATGGAAGCCCGCTATCAGAGGCTGATGCGCGAAGGCAAGCCGGATGAGGCCGGTGAGTATCGTCTGCGCGATCCCAGCGATACTTCAAATACCACGTCGGTACAGTTTTACGATCGCACCAGCTACCTGAATCCGTGCCTGGATTCATCGCTGCGTTTTGCCGATAAGGTCATCACCGAAATCGATCTGATGCACCAACAGGCTGGCGTGCCGCTGACCACCTGGCATTTTGGTGGAGATGAGGCGAAAAATATCTATCTTGGAGCGGGCTACACCAATATCAGACATCCTGAGGCCGGAAAGGGCATTAAGGATATGAGCAACGAAGACAAGCCATGGGCAAAATCTAAAGTCTGCCAGCGTATTATTAAGGATGGCAAGGTTGAGGACCTGTCACATCTGCCCAGCTATTTTGGCCTGAAGGTCAGCCAGATCGTTGCCGAAAAAGGTATTGGCGGCATGCAGGCGTGGCAGGACGGTCTTAAGGATGCTAAAGCCGCGAGCGATTTTGCCACTCAGCACGTTCGGGTGAACTTCTGGGATACGCTGTTCTGGGGCGGAGCCTCCAGCGTCAACGACTGGGCCAATAAGGGATATCAGGTGGTGATCTCCAACCCGGATTATGTCTATCTGGACTTCCCTGCAGAGGTTAACCCGCTGGAGCGCGGTTACTACTGGGGTACTCGCTACAACGATGAACGTAAGATCTTTAGCTTCGCGCCGGATAACCTGCCGCAGAATGCTGAAACCTCGGTTGACCGTGACGGCAATACATTTGATACCAAATCAGAACAGCCGTGGCCGGGTGCTTACGGTCTGTCTGCACAGCTGTGGAGCGAAACGGTTCGTACCGACGGCCAGGTTGAGTCGATGATTTTTCCACGGGTATTGGCGGTAGCCGAACGCAGCTGGCACCGCGCCGCGTGGGAGCAGGATTACCAGCAGGGAAGGGAGTATCAAGGGGGTAAAACGCACCACGTTGACCAGCAGGCCCTGCATCGCGACTGGCAACGCTTTGCTAACCTGCTGGGGCAGCGTGAACTGGCCAGGCTCGACAAGGCCGGTATTGCCTGGCGCCTGCCGCAGCCGGGTGCGGTAATTGTCGATAGCTATCTGCAGGCAAATACCGCGCTACCGGGGATTCTGGTGGAATATTCCATCGATGAGGGGCGCAGCTGGCAGCGCTACAGCGACAGCCATCGCCCACTAATTAACGGGGAAGTCTGGGTGCGCACCAGTAGCGCTGACGGCAAGCGCTTCAGCCGTACAGAACACGTTATGCCTCTGTAGATCTGATCTAACCCGGCTGCATCGGTAATTTCTGCGAAAGAAAATCGATAAACAGCCGGGTTTTTCGCTGCATTTCCCCCTGTCCGGCAAACACGGCACTGACCGGTTGATTCGGCAGCTGCCACTCTTTACACAGATGCTGTAGCCTGCCTGCGGCAATATCTTCACGGACCAGCCATTCCGGCAGCACCGCGACACCCATTCCGGTCAGTGCCATCTGACGAACGATTTGTGCGGAGTTGGCGGTATAAGCGGCATCGGACTTCAGTTCGGACAAACGATTATTTGCTCCACGAAAGGTCCAGCGGCCGGGATGAGCCAGGTTGCTGTTGTGTATCCACGGCATGGCGGAAACCTCCTGCAGATCCTACGGACGAAAGCGTTTTACCAGAGAAGGTGAAGCCACCAGTAAAATGGCATAGTCTGCCAGCCTGCGGCTTTTTAGCGATGAGTCGCGCAGCGCCCCCAGCCGTATCGCCACATCCAGCTTATTACTCACCAAATCATCAAGAGAAGCCCCGACGCTGTAGTTCAGTTTCAGCAGGGGATGGCGCTGGCAGAATTCGCCGACCAGCGGCATCAGGAACTGCTGGCCATACTCCCACGTTGAGGTAATGCGGAGTTCCCCGGAGAGGGAGTGATGCTCTGTGGTGACTCGCGCGACCGCCCGGTCAATATCAGCGAAAATCAGCTTAAAATCCTGATAAAACTGCTGCCCGTGGCCGGTAAGGGCCAGGCTTCGCGTGTTGCGCACCAGCAGTGTGACGCCAGGCAGCTGTTCCAGACTTTTGATATGCAGGCTGACCATCGCGCGGCTTAAGCCGAGATTGCTGGCGGCCCGGGTAAAGCTGCCGCTGTCAACAATGGCAAAAAACGTGTGGATCTTATCAAGATGGGCGTGCATGGGATTATTCAGTTTAATCAAACAATCATTTAAATTTATGCGTCTTTATTTGTCAGGTCAACCGCCGCTATGCTTCGCGTGGAGGTATGACAATGCACTATGGTTATCGGGTCGCGGCCATCTTTCTGCTCGGCTTTTTTATTGATTGTATTAATATTTTTATGTCGGCGATTGCGCTGCCGTCAATTGCGGCGCAGATGTCCTTGGCGACGGAGTCCATCAGCTGGGTGGCCAATGGTTATATTCTGGGGCTGACGCTGATCGTGCCGCTGAGCGGCTGGCTGGCTTCGCGCTTTGGCGCCCGGCAGACTATCGTCGCCTCAATGCTGATCTCCAGCATCGCCGCGCTGGGCTGCGCGCAGGCCGACTCCTTCAACACACTGGTTGTGTGGCGTTTTATCCAGGGCGCGGGCGGCGGGCTGCTGATCCCGGTAGGGCAGGCGTTAACCTTTAATTTATTTCAGGGGCGGCAGCGCGCCGCTATTTCGACGCTGATCATGTGCGTGGCGCTGATTGCCCCCGCGCTGTCCCCTCTGTTGGGAGGCATGCTGGTGGATGTGTTTTCCTGGCGCTGGATCTTCTACAGCAATATTCCTTTCAGCCTGCTTGCGGCGCTGCTGGCGGCGATATAGATACGACTACAGGCAACGGTGCGTACACGCGCAGATATCACCGGAATTATTCTGGTCTGTGGCGCTTTGGGTACTCTGTTGAGGAGCCTGTCGCTGTTTAGCGAGCAGCATGCTTTACCACAGGCTGCATTATGGCTGGGCGTTTCTTTACTGCTGGCGTGGGGCTATGTACAGCATTACCGCCGCCAACCAACGGCTATTCTCGATCTCAGCCTGCTGCACAATCATCAGCTGAATCTGTCCATCGCCGTTTACTACGCCGTACCGGGCGTGTTTACGGGCGTTAATTTGCTCAATATTTTCTATCTGCAGCAGGTTTTGCATTTCAGCGCCGGGCATACCGGTAGCTTTATGCTGCTTTACGGCGCCGGCGCGCTGGTGGCGATGCTGGTGGCCGGGCGGATTTATTATCGGGTAGGCGACCCCGCTTATTCAGCTGCGGTATGTTGCTGCATAGTGGCGGCATTGCGCTGTTATCTTTAGTCAGTGATACAAGCAGCAGTGGGATACTGTGTGCGGCCTATCTGCTGATGGGGAGCGGTGGCGGGATTGCTGCAAACTGTGCGCAGACCACGGCCTTGATTGAGCTGAACGAGCAGCAAATGAGCCGGGGGAGTACGCTGTGGAATATTAACCGGCAGCTGACGTTCAGCCTCGGCACTGCGTTATTTACGCTGCTGCTGGCGGTGCTGAGCCATTATTTTCCTGGTGAACAGGCGTGGCATCTGGCATTTATTATTGCGGCCATTAGCGGTTTGCTTCCGCTGTGGCTGATTTATCAACGACGTTTTCATAAGGAAATCCAATGATCGATCTCACTAACAAAGCATCACAGAGCGTCATTGTTCTGCATCAGCTGATTGAGGCTGTCTTTCACGGTGACGGCAGCAAGACTGCCGAGCTGCTGACCCATTTTGCCGATGACTTTGTAATGATTACCCCAACAGGTAAAAGCCTGGTGCTGGCAGAGGTTGAGGCCTTATTCAACCGCTTAACCGGCGCGCGCCAGGGAATGATGATCAGCATTGAGCAGTGCAACGTTATTTCGCAGCGGGGGAATGAAGTGATTATTCAGTATCACGAGCTGCAACAGCAGCAGGATAATCATTCGCATCGTATTTCGCTGGCGGTGATTAACTGTGCAACCCAACCGCCACGCTGGCGCTATCTGCAGGAAACCATGGTAATAAACTGAATACTGTACTAGTTCACGGGTTCGGGCTGGTGTAGAATGTGCGGCGTTAATGCCGCTCATCCAGTGAATAATTCCGGTTATGGCGGCGAGTTTCCTATTTTTGCTAAGGATTAGTCATGGATTCACCGGTTTCCACCGCCCGCCCGCCTTCTACACTCTGGGGAACGCTAATTATTAGCGGCACGATTATCGGTGCCGGGATGTTCTCGTTACCGGTGGTGATGTCCGGTGCATGGTTTCTCTGGTCATCAGCATTACTGATTGTCACCTGGTTCTGCATGCTGCTTTCCGGGCTGCTGTTTTTGGAGGCCAGCCTGCATTACCCTGCCGGGTCCAGCTTTGACACGATCACTCGCGATCTGTTGGGACGGGGCTGGAATCTGATTAACGGTCTGTCTGTCGCCTTTGTTCTGGGGATACTGACCTATGCCTATATCTCCGCCAGCGGAGCGATTATTCAGCACACGCTGAGCCAGCTCTCACTGCCGGTTTCTGCCCGTAGTGCCGGTTTCGCCTTTACGCTTCTGGTGGCGGTGTTTATCTGGCTGGGCACGGCAATGGTCAGTCGTATGACGCTGATTTTTCTCGGTGCGAAAGTCATTACGTTTTTGATTATCTTTGGCGGACTGCTATGGCATATCGAACCGGTGAAACTGCTGGACAGTCATGGGGAGGAAAGCCATTACCTTCGCTATCTGTGGATGGTGATCCCATTCTGCCTTGCGTCATTTGGCTATCACGGTAATATCGCCGGGCTGGTCAGTTACTATCAGAAGAACGGTAGCCGGGTTTGTCGCTGTCTGGTATTCGGCACGCTGCTGGCGCTGATCATCTACTTTATCTGGATTATTGGCACGATGGGCAATATCCCGCGCCATGAATTCAAAGCGATTGCAGCACAGGGTGGAAATATCGACGTGCTGGTCGCCGCACTTTCGGGTGTGCTGCACAGCCCCCATCTGAATCTGCTGCTGGATATCTTCTCGAACTTTGCCGTCGCCTGTTCATTCCTTGGCGTTAGTCTGGGGTTCTTCGACTACCTTGCCGATCTGTTTAAGTTTGATCGTACAGCCTTCGGTCGGTTAAAAACGACGGTGGTCACCTTTATTCTGCCGCTGACGGCGGCGATGATCTGGCCAAACGGCTTTCTTGTGGCGATTGGTTATGCCGGGCTGGCGGCTACACTTTGGGCCGTGATTACCCCTGCAATGCTGGCGCGAAAGGCCAGGCAGCGTTTTACTACCGCAGCCTGGCAGGTAAGAGGGGGAACGGCACCAATCGTACTGGTGCTGATCTTCGGCGCGGTGAATGCGCTGGTTTCTCTACTTTCGTACTGGAACGTCCTGCCGGTCTATGCCGGATAACAGGCAAAAAAAACCGGTGGATGGCCACCGGTTTCATACTGATTTCAGAATGGATTACTCGTCGTGCAGCGTATCGTCTTCGCGGCAGTCGCCCTTAGAGCAATGGCCATAGAGGTACAGACTGTGATTGCTCAGTTTGATCCCGTGGCGAGTCGCGATTTCACGCTGACGTGCTTCGATATATTCGTCGCGGAACTCAATAACTTTGCCGCAGTCCAGGCAGATCAGATGATCGTGGTGGTGCTGCTGAGTCAGTTCGAAAACGGATTTACCGCCTTCAAAGTTATGACGGGTAACGATCCCTGCGTCATCAAACTGGTTGAGCACGCGGTACACCGTGGCTAAACCGATTTCTT
This sequence comes from Erwinia sp. GW821-FHT03D09, assembly GCF_059420805.1. Lineage (NCBI taxonomy): Bacteria > Pseudomonadati > Pseudomonadota > Gammaproteobacteria > Enterobacterales > Erwiniaceae > Erwinia > Erwinia sp. GW821-FHT03D09. The sequence goes on along the minus strand of NZ_JBWKUK010000009.1, from coordinate 34,067 downwards.
CGCCCATATCAATCAGGCGCTTATACAAGTCTTCCGCACTGACGTGATGGCCTTCTGGTTCCTGAAGCACTTCCAGAATTTTCAGTCGTGGAAGCGTGACTTTCAGGCCGGCCTTCTTTAATGCGGTATTGTTGTCAGTCATGCGGATATTGTCCTGTTACTTTGCTAGTCACTTAGTGGCTGAAAAGCCCTGAACATCGGTTGACGCTAGAGTTGGATGCGTCACAGTATAGAACTCATACATCGAAATGAAAACAACAAGGAATGCCTGAAGCCACTGTTGGATGTAAGGATTAATGTCATTACGTCCAGTGAGGCCTGCGTCCAAATCTTACAAAGTTAACATTTCGCTCTATTTCATCCCATCGCACAACGATCATAAAAGATCGTTAAAGGGATGCTGGAGGATGAGAAAGCGGATAACCGATGGGGTTATTGTACATTTTTACAGGTGGTATTTACAAATACGTATCTATTACTTCTATAGGAAAAACCATTGGCCTGATGTGAGGTGTCTCTCACATCAGGCCGTTTGGCTCAGGCTTCGATGATTTCTTTCAGCTGAAGCTCATCAAAAATCTGCTTAACCCACTTATCAACGCGTTCGTTGGTCAGTTCAGGCTGACGGTCTTCGTCAATCGCCAGACCCAGGAAGTGGTTGTCATCGGCCAGGCCTTTAGAGGCTTCGAAATTGTAGCCTTCAGTCGGCCACTGACCCACCAGAATTGCGCCGTTTGGCTCAATGATGTCGCGGATGGTACCCATCGCATCGCAGAAATATTCAGAATAGTCTTCCTGATCGCCACAGCCGAACAGGGCGACCAGTTTTCCGTTGAAGTCGATCTCTTCCAGCGTAGGGAAAAAGTCATCCCAGTCACACTGGGCTTCTCCGTAGTACCAGGTAGGAATGCCCAGCAGCAGAATGTCGAAGGCTTCAAGGTCTTCTTTGCTGCTTTTGGCAATATCACGAACTTCTGCAACGTCTTTACCCAGCTGCTTCTGGATCATCTTTGCAATGTTTTCCGTATTGCCCGTATCGCTGCCAAAGAAAATGCCTACGATTGCCATGAGTTTAATAACCTCTTGAATCTTAATGATATGGTGACTGCCAAAATTTTTGCAGATAGCCGTAATAATAGCAGACCGCCGTCAACGGATAAACGAGTAATCCTGCGGCATTTGTCACTTTGTGCGTTGAGCACACGCGGTGCAATCAGGACTGCAGGTGTTTTAACTGGTTTAGCAGCATCTCTTCAATCAGCTCACTGCGGCTCATATTGCGCGCTTCGGCCAGCTGGTTCAGTGCGTCAACGGCTTCACTGTTCATTTTCAGCTCGACGCGCTTAAGCCCGCGAACTTTATCGCGCTTAAGCTGATTACGTTTATTGATTCGCAGCTGCTCATCACGCGTCAGCGGATTAGTTTTCGGTCGTCCCGGGCGACGTTCATCTGCGAACAGATCGATCGTTGTGCGGTCCGTGTTCTCTTTTGCCATAGATTAGTGATACTGAAAGGCTGGATTTCTGATGTGTCAGGCCGTTATCCGCCGTAAAAATCACCAGCGGAAAAATGTCAGCGCGCATCATACCCCAGTGAAAGTGATGACGACAATGTTTTAACAACATAGGGAAATAATTGTTTTTACAGCACAAAAAATCGACGAATTGCGCGTAAAACTGCATCAGGTTTTTCAGCGTGAACCCAGTGGCCGGCCCCGGCCACAACATAGGCCCGCGCCTGCGGGAACTGTGCCAGCAGCGCGTCACGATATTCATCGGCCAGATAGGGGGAACGCTCACCGCGAATGAACAGCGCAGGATGCGGCCAGGCAGGCACTGGCTGCCAGCCAATAATCTGGTCGTAGCACTGATACAGCACAGATACATTAAAACGCCATTCACCTTCGTGGAAAGATTTTAACAGAAACTGGATCACGCCCTCTTCCGTCAATGTCTGACGCATTAGCGCTGCGGCCTGACTACGCGAGGTGATGCCAGCATGGGTAACTGCCTGGAGCGCGGCGAAGATATCATCATGATGGCGGGTGGAGTAGGCGACTGGTGCCATATCAATCACCACCAGTCCTGCCACGCGGTCCGGTGCCAGTGCGGTTAACATCATGGCGATTTTGCCGCCCATTGAATGACCGATAACGCCGAAACGCTCAATGCCCAGTCCGTCTAGCGTTTCCAACACATCCTGCGCCATCAGCGCGTAGTTCATTTCGTTCGAGCGTGGCGACAGGCCATGATTGCGCACATCAATCTGAACCAAACGGCGGCGGTGCTTGAGGTCACGAGCGAGGATACCGAGGTTATCAAGGCTACCAAAAAGCCCGTGGATCAGCACCAGAGGCAGATCGTCTGTTGCGGATTGTTCAGATTGCAGGCGGACATTCAAATTCATAGCAAAGTTCTTACAGTTGGAACGAAGGCTTAGGGTATCATGGATTTTACATTTTCTGCCGGGGGTAGCACAGGCGCTGCCAACGATCTTTTTACGGCAAATTCTGACTTTTGCTGGCAAAGAGGGCTTAGGCTACACCCGGGCTGGGTTTAACTTTATAATCCTGAAGTTAGGATACGAGTTCCAGAAAGCCGACGATCCTGAAGATCGTATCTGTTTTTACGCTCGATTCTGATAGAAGCAACAACCGTACTGGATAAAGATGAAAACGATAGAAGTCGACGAAGAGCTATACCGCTATATTGCCAGCCATACTCAGCATATTGGGGAAAGCGCATCGGACATTTTACGCCGTATGCTGAAGTTCACTGCGGGGCAGACTGCGCCAGCGGCACCCGTTGCCCAGGCGGCTAAAGAGCCCGCTGTTGTGAAATCTGAACCTCGCCCGCAGGACCGCGTTCGCGCCGTGCGTGAGCTGCTGCTTTCTGACGAATATGCCGAGCAGAAGAAAGTGGTGAACAGGTTTATGCTGATTTTATCGACTTTATACACCCTGGACGCCAAAGCCTTTGGCGATGCCACCGAGTCGCTGCATGGCCGCACGCGCGTCTATTTCGCGGGCAACCAGCAGACGCTGACTCAGAATGGTACGCATACCAAGCCGCAGCATATTCCGGGCACCCCTTACTGGGTGATCACCAACACCAATACCGGCCGTAAGCGCAGCATGGTGGAACATATCATGTTATCGATGCAGTTCCCGGCGGAACTGACCGAGAAAGTTTGCGGTACCCTTTAACCGAAGCGTCAGGGAGAAGCGCCAATGGCCAATCACCCCCGTGCCGGGCAGCCAGCCCGGCAGAGCGATTTAATTAACGTTGCACAGTTAACATCGCAGTACTACGTCTTGCAGCCTGAACTGGGTAATGCTGAACATGCAGTAAAATTCGGTACCTCAGGTCATCGCGGTAGCGCGGGTCGTCACAGTTTCAATGAAACGCATATCCTGGCTATTGCCCAGGCGATTGCCGAAGAACGTAAAAAGAACGGCGTGACCGGCCCCTGCTACGTCGGTAAGGACACCCACGCGCTGTCTGAGCCGGCGATTATCTCGGTTCTTGAAGTGCTGGCGGCAAACGGTGTGGATGTGATTGTGCAGCAGGATAATGGCTATACGCCGACCCCTGCGATTTCGAACGCCATCCTTGAGCATAATAAAGCCGGAGCGGTACTGGCGGACGGCATTGTGATTACGCCTTCCCACAACCCACCGGAAGATGGCGGTATCAAGTACAACCCACCAAACGGTGGGCCAGCGGATACCAACGTCACCAAAGTGGTGGAAGATCGTGCCAACGCCTTAATTAAGGACGGTCTGAAAGACGTTAAACGTATTTCTCTGGATCGGGCATGGGCCAGCGGCTATCTGAAAGAGCAGGATCTGATCCAGCCGTATATTGAAGGCCTTGCGCAGATCGTTGATATCCCGGCAATTCAGAAAGCAGGCCTGAAAATTGGCGTCGATCCGCTGGGTGGCTCCGGTATCGCCTACTGGCAGCGCATCGCTGAGTTCTACAAACTCGATCTGACCATCGTAAACGACGCCGTCGATCAGACCTTCCGCTTTATGCACCTGGATAAAGATGGCGTGATCCGTATGGATTGCTCATCCGAATGTGCCATGGCGGGTCTGCTGGCGCTGCGCGACAAATTCGATCTGGCGTTTGCCAACGATCCGGATTATGACCGCCACGGTATCGTAACGCCTGACGGGCTGATGAATCCTAACCACTATCTGGCGGTTGCGGTGAACTATCTGTTCCAGCATCGTCCGCAGTGGGGCAAAGATGTTGCAGTTGGCAAAACGTTGGTGTCCAGCGCAATGATCGACCGTGTGGTTGACGATATCGGCCGTAAGCTGGTGGAAGTTCCGGTGGGCTTTAAGTGGTTCGTTGACGGTCTGTTTGACGGCACCTTCGGATTCGGCGGTGAAGAGAGCGCGGGGGCATCCTTCCTGCGTTTCGACGGCACTCCATGGTCAACCGACAAAGACGGTATCATCATGTGCCTGCTGGCGGCAGAAATCACCGCCGTTACCGGCAAGAACCCGCAGCAGCACTACAATGAACTGGCCGCGCGTTTCGGTGCGCCAAGCTACAACCGTATCCAGGCAGCGGCAACGTCTGCTCAGAAAGCCGCGCTGTCGAAGCTTTCCCCGGAAATGGTGAGTGCGGACACGCTGGCAGGCGATCCGATCACCGATCGCCTGACTGCCGCGCCGGGCAACGGAGCCTCCATTGGTGGCCTGAAAGTGATGACCAAAAACGGCTGGTTTGCCGCGCGTCCTTCCGGTACAGAAGATGCTTATAAAATCTACTGTGAAAGTTTCCTCGGTGCCGAGCATCGCGAGAAGATAGAGAAAGAAGCAGTAGAGATCGTCAGTACGGTGTTGAAAAACGCCTGACCCTGACATTATCTTTGCGGTAAAAATGACAAGGCCATTCACTGGATGGCCTTTTTTGTTGCCGTGATTCAGGGAATAAAGCGATAGCCAACGCCAGTCTCCGTCAGCAGATGCTGTGGTTGGGCAGGATCGCGCTCCAGTTTCTGCCGGAGGTGCCCCATATAGATCCGCAGGTAGTGGCTGTGTTCAACCGCGTTTGGTCCCCAGACCTGGACGAGCAGCTGGCGCTGGGTCATCACTTTGCCGGGATGATTCAGCAGGCTGACCAGCAGACGAAATTCAATCGGCGTCAGATGCAAATCGCTGCCATCGCGGGTGACCCGCCGGGCGGCAATATCGACGCTGACCTCGCCAAAGGTAATTTGTGCCTGTTCACTGCTGCTGCTGGAACTCGGACGGTGGCGCAGGGCAACGCGCACTCTCGCCAGTAGTTCGCCCACGCCGAAAGGTTTCGTCAGGAAATCATCCGCACCGGCATCCAGCGCGTTGATTTTGTCCTGCTCGTCGCTGCGGGCTGACAGGACAATTACCGGCATACTGCTCCACTGACGCACCTCGCGAATAAACTGAATGCCGTCGCCATCCGGCAACCCGAGATCGAGGATCGCCATTTCAGGTTTACGTGTAGCGGCCTCAATCAGCCCGCGGCTGAGCGTGTCGGCATCAACAACGCGAAAGCCTTCGCCTTCAAGTGCCACGCGCAGAAAACGGCGGATCTCTTTTTCATCTTCAACGATCAGAATAGTGGTCAAGGTTCCTCCGCACCGGCAGCCAGAGAGCTTTGCCGGGAAACGTCATTATGGCGATGGCGGCTAATTTAGCAAAAGAAGATGCGGTTCGCCCACCGCAGTTTTGCTGGAGGATATTTGTTAACGAATAGTTCTTATTAACGGCTTTATTAAGCCTTAATTAACCTTTTGGTAACAAAATTACAATTCGGGCAAAAGCAGAACAATTTTTCGTCAAAAAAGTGGTCCGATCAGTAGTAAAATTACATTAAAGGCGGTATTATTTTGTTCAGATTACAGACAATCTTTTAGCCGATTTGAGGAGGACGTATGAATCTTTATCACTCTTATTCAACTACGCGGATTTTCATGCGTCGTGCAGCGGTAGTACTTGCCGGTGTGCTCGCGCTGCCGGTTATGCTGTTCCGCGCCGACCGTGCCCGCTTTTACAGTTATCTGCATCGGGTTTGGGTCAAAACCAGCGATAAGCCCGTCTGGCTGGCCGAGGCCGAATCGGTCTGCTGCGACTTTTATTAAGCCTGGCTCTGATACTACAGATCTAAAGCTAACCCACGACTTCAATTCATTTTTCTGTTTATTATCCCGCCGGAGTGCGGGATTTTTTTGCGCTAATTTCAACAATTGAGGTTTTAAGAGAAAAAATAGCGAAAATAATCTACACTCAAATTTGTACAATAATTTTTTGGTTGTATAGATATGAGTAAAAAAATTCCTGTTGGCATCAGTACCTGCCTGCTCGGTGAGCGGGTAAGATTCGATGGTGGGCATAAGCGTTCTGTTTTTGCGGCAGAAGAGCTGGCCCCTTATCTTCACTGCGAATCGATCTGCCCGGAAATGGCGATTGGCCTGCCTGCTCCCCGACCCGCACTGCGTTTGACTCAGGGCGAAGAGGGCGTCGGCATTTTCACCCGCGAGCTGATGGCACAGCTGCCGTGGCTGCCGGTGGAAGAAGACGGACGGCTGCACGATCCCATCCTGCGCGAAAATTTTGTTGCACGGGTTTACGCGCTGCATGAGTTTAATCAGCTGTGGGCGGGCGGTCTGACCCGTGCAAAGCTGATGGACTTTCACAGTCGTTATAAACTGTTGCTGCTGGCCCATTCACAGCCAAAATACCGGGAAATCGGTCCGTTCGTGGCCAAAATGGATCGTTGGGAATCGCTGGATGAGTTCGCTCTGGCCTATCGCCAGCTGCTGATGGATTTGATGAAGCAACCTGCATCGCGCAGCAACCACACCAATGTGCTAATGCACGTTCAGGGCTATTTCCGCCGCGAGTTGAATTCACCACAGCGCCAGGAATTAGCCACGCTGATTGACAGCTATCGTCGCGGCATCCAGCCTTTACTGGCACCGATTACCCTGCTGAAACATTATATGGCGCAGTATCCGCATCCGTGGCTGACCGGACAGCGCTACTTTTCTCCTTATCCCGAAGCACTGCGGCTGCGTTATGGATATTAAATGAATTCAGGGAGCATTATGACATCCCACCTGGTCTGGCTGCGTAACGATCTGCGTATTAACGACAACCATGCCCTTTATGCCGCCTGCCGCTCAAACAGCCCAAAAGTGATTGCGCTGTTTATCGCCACGCCGAAACAGTGGGAGAGCCATGACATGGCGGCGAAACAGGCTGAGTTTATCTGGCAGAATTTGCAGGACCTGCAGCAGTCCCTGGCGCAAAAGGGAATTGAGCTGCATCTCGCTGAATGCACGGACTTCAGCGCGTCAGTGGATCTCCTGCTGGACTTCTGCCGCGAGCATCGCGTTGATCGCATGTTTTACAATTACCAATACGAAGTGAATGAACGTCAGCGCGATGCTGAAGCTGAACGGGTGCTGTTTGATAATGATGTGATGGTGCAGGGATTCGACGACAGTCTTCTGCTGCCTCCCGGCAGCGTGCTGACCGGAAATCGCGAAATGTATAAGGTTTTTACGCCGTTCAGCAAGGCGTTTGTTAAGCGCCTGCAGGAAGGGTTACCCGAATGCTTTTCCGCGCCTGCCGTGCGTGAAAGTGGGCCGATTAAAGACGTTTCTCCAGTGAAGGCTTTTAACTATCCGCGAGAGGCCACCGACAGTGCGCTGTTTCCCGCCGGTGAAAAGGCGGCGATTGCCAGGCTGCGCGAGTTCAGCCAGCAGCCGGTGACACACTACCCCGATCGGCGTGATTTGCCCGCGCTGGACGGCACCAGCCGTCTTTCGGCCTATTTAGCCGTTGGCGTTCTGTCACCGCGTCAGTGCCTTTACCGTCTGCTCAAAGAACATCCGCGCGGGCTGGAAGACGGTAAGGTTTTTGTCTGGCTGAATGAGCTTATCTGGCGCGAGTTTTATCGGCATTTGATCGTGGCTTATCCGGCGCTTTGCCGCCATCAGCCCTTTGTACGCTGGACGCGTAAGGTTGCCTGGCGCGATTCTTCTGAGCATCTTGCCGCCTGGCAACAAGGCAAAACCGGCTATCCGATTGTGGATGCCGCCATGCGTCAACTTAACAGCCTTGGCTGGATGCACAACCGGCTGCGGATGATTACCGCCAGCTTCCTGGTAAAAGACCTGCTAATCGACTGGCGCGAAGGCGAACGTTACTTTATGTCGCAGCTGATCGATGGTGACCTGGCGGCCAACAACGGCGGCTGGCAGTGGGCTGCCTCGACCGGCACCGATGCCGCACCCTATTTCCGCATTTTTAATCCCACCACGCAGGGCGAACGCTTCGACGCCACAGGTGAGTTTATCCGCCAGTGGCTGCCGGAGCTGCGGCAGGTGCCGGAAAAATATATCCATCAGCCCCACGAATGGGCAAAGAAAACGAACCAAAAGCTCGATTATCCTGCGCCGATCGTGGAACATAAACAGGCACGCCAGCAAACGCTGGACGCCTTTGAAGCTGCACGAAAACAGATGGATTAATTATGCGCAATAGTGAACTCGAACAGCTGGTTAACCAGTTACTGAATGCCGCCGCCTTCAAAGACTACGGCCCGAACGGGTTGCAGGTTGAAGGTAAGAGCGAAATTAAAAAAATCGTTACCGGCGTTACCGCCTGCCAGGCCCTCCTGGACGAAGCCGTGCGGCTGGAGGCCGATGCTGTACTGGTGCATCACGGCTATTTCTGGAAAAACGAACCTTCTGTTATCAAAGGGATGAAGCGTCAGCGCCTGAAAACGCTGCTGGCAAACGACATTAACCTCTTTGGCTGGCATCTGCCGCTGGATGCGCACCCGGAACTGGGCAATAACGCCCTGCTCGCAAAACTGTTTGGGATTGAAGTGAAAGGTGAAGTGGAGGAGCTGCTTTTCTGGGGCGAGTTTGCCCAGCCGTTGAGCGGTAAACAGCTGGCGCAGCGCATTGAAGATACGCTGGGCCGTACGCCTCTGCACTGTGGCGACAATGCACCGGCGCTGATTAAACGCGTGGCGTGGTGCAGCGGCGGTGGACAGGGCTTTATTGATGCCGCTGCTGCGTTTGGCGTCGATGCGTTTATCAGCGGTGAAGTCTCTGAACAGACTTTCCACAGTGCTCGGGAACAGGGCCTGCATTTCTTCGCCGCCGGGCATCATGCCACCGAACGCTGCGGTATACAGGCGCTCGGTGAGTGGCTGGCCGAACATCACGGGCTGGATGTCACTTTTATTGATATTAATAATCCGGTTTAATCCCACAAAAGCAACCTGCCGGGCGCCATCCTCGCGGCCCCGCAGGTTGACACCGTTACCGCAATCTCGCATAACTGTTTTCCTGTCCGTCAATGGCGATCACTTCCGCTCAGGAGGCTTGGGTGCAGCGAGCACGATGTTATTTGTTAGGAGAACGCACGGTGGTGCTGGAACTGGACCCGCCGGTTTCACTCAGCAGCCAGCAGCGTATATGGGGACTGGCGCAGCGCCTTCACGATCGTTCCGAAGTCATCGATGTTGTCCCCGGGATGAATAATATTACCGTCGTGTTAAGCGACCCGCAGCAAACCGCACTGGATGCCATCGAGTGGTTGCAGCAGTGGTGGGAAAGTAGCGAGATCCAGGTGTCGGCGTCACGGTTAATCGAGATCCCGGTGATCTATGGTGGGGCGGCAGGACCCGATCTGCATCAGGTCGCGCACTACTGCGACATGAGTGCCTCACAGGTGGTTGAATGCCACAGTACCGCAGAATACGTCGTCTACTTTATCGGTTTCCAACCCGGTTTTCCTTATCTTGGCGGACTTGATCGTCGCCTGCATACGCCACGACGTGCCGATCCCAGGCTAATGGTTCCTGCCGGATCGGTTGGCATCGGCGGAGCGCAGACCGGTATTTATCCTCTGGCTACGCCCGGTGGCTGGCAGCTGATTGGTCAGGCACAAACCACGCTATTCACTCCTGCCCGGCAGTCGCCAGTGTTGTTGCGATCTGGCGATCGGGTGCGCTTTGTGCCTCAGAAGGAGGGGGTATGTTAAAAATCATTCGCGCCGGGATCAGCACCAGTATTCAGGACGCTGGTCGCAACGGCTGGCGTCACTACGGCATCAGCCGATGCGGGGCGCTGGATAATCCTGCGATGCAGACGGCAAATATGCTGGTGGGCAATCCGGCGGAGGAGGCGGTTCTGGAAATCACTCTCGGGAAGTTTACCGCTGAGTTTGGCCGCGACGGCTGGCTTGCACTGACCGGCGCGGGCTGTAATGCGAAACTGGACGGAAAGACCGTCTGGACCGGCTGGCGAACCGCAGTAAAGAAAGGCCAGCGGCTGACTTTGAGTATGCCGCAGCGTGGTATGCGCAGCTATCTGGCCATCAATGGCGGTTTTGCTGTTGAACCGCAGCTGGGGTCGATGAGCACCGATCTGAAAGCGGGCTTTGGTGGTTTTGACGGGCGAAAAATTCAGGATGGCGATCGGCTTCCTCTGAGGGCAGCGACGCGTGATTTTGGTGAACCCGCAGGCGTACGGCAGCTGCTGTGGGGTAACCGCGTACGCGCATTACCCGGGCCGGAGTATCATGAATTCACTACCGAGAGTCGTGAGGCCTTCTGGCGTACCGCATGGCGGCTCGACCCGCAAAGTAACCGTATGGGCTATCGCTTACAGGGGCGGAAGCTCCGGCGCGACGCCGATCGCGAGCTACTTTCTCACGGGCTGGTTCCCGGCGTAGTCCAGGTTCCTGCCGGAGGGCAGCCGATTGTGCTGCTGGCCGATGCGCAAACAACCGGTGGTTATCCACGCATTGCCTGCGTGATTGAAGCGGATCTGTATCATCTGGCGCAGCTGCGGCTGGGAGAGCCGATCCACTTTGTCCACTGTACGCTGGAAGAAGCGCTACAGGCTAAAAGAGAACAGCAGCGCGTACTGGATCAGATCGCCTGGGGACTTCGCGCATGAGAATCGATCTTAATGCTGATATCGGTGAAGGGTGCCCAGGCGAGCGTGAGCTTTTAACGTTGGTTACCTCGGTGAATATCGCCTGCGGTTTTCACGCGGGCGATGCTTCCACCATGTTGCAGTCGGTGCGGCAGGCTATGGAAGCGGGCGTGGCGATTGGCGCACATCCCAGCTTTCCTGATCGGGAAAACTTTGGTCGTACGGCAATGCATCTGCCGCCGGAAGAGGTCTATGCGCAGGTGATCTATCAGGTTGGCGCACTGAAGGCGCTGACCAACAGCCTCGGCGGCAGGCTGGTTCACGTCAAACCTCACGGTATGTTGTACAACCAGGCTGCGCGAGAAGCACCGCTGGCGGAAGCGATAGCTCGGGCGATAAAAGCTGTCGATCCGGCACTGATTCTGGTCGGGTTAGCCGGCAGTGAATCAGTTCGAGCTGCGCGGGCGCAGGGACTGGTGACCTGTGAAGAAGTGTTTGCCGATCGCGGCTATCAGCCTGATGGTTCACTGGTGCCGCGCGGGCAGCCCGGTGCGTTAATCGAAGATGCTGAGCTGGCAATTCGCCAGACGCTGGATATGGTACGGCGTGGCGAAGTGCAGAGCGTGATAGGGGAGTGGGTGGCAGTTCGGGCGGAAACAGTCTGCCTGCACGGTGACGGACCCCACGCGCTTAACTTTGCACAGCGGCTCCGGCAGGCTTTTCGTGCGCATCAAATCGATGTCACCCGACGTTAAAGCCGGGATTCTTAGTCAATACACTCTCTTTTTGTAACGACGCAGCGCTCCGGGTCATAAAGTTTTACAACCTGATTATCCCATGGTCGTCGTCAGGAGCTTATCTGTCGCCGATTTTATCATTCCAACGCAACGGAGTTTGCATGCCAGAAGGCCCTGAAATTCGCCGGGCGGCGGACCGCCTGGAAGAAGCCATTAAAGGTAAAGTGCTGACCGAGGTTTGGTTTGCCTATCCTGCGTTGCAGGCCCGTCAGCATGAGCTGGTGGGGCAGCGCGTCACGGAAATTGAGACGCGCGGCAAGGCGTTACTCACCCACTTTTCTAACGGGCTGACGCTGTACAGCCACAATCAACTTTACGGTGTATGGCGCGTGGTCCCAACCGGTAAACAGCCTGACAGCAAGCGTGTGCTGCGGGTCAAACTGTCGGCAGTGGATAAAATGCTGCTGTTATATAGCGCATCGGATATCGAACTGCTTGATGCCGACGGTGTTGCCGTCCATCCGTTCCTGAACCGGGTTGGACCGGACGTACTGGATATGAAATTGACGGTTGAGCAGGTACGCGAGCGTTTACTGTCGAAGCGCTTTCGCCGTCGCCAGTTCAGCGGGCTACTGCTCGATCAAAGCTTTCTTGCCGGACTCGGTAACTATTTGCGGGTTGAAATTCTCTGGCAGGCCGGGCTGGCGGCAAATCATCGGGCCGAGGACCTGAGTGATGCGCAATGTGATGTACTGGCGAAAGCACTGCTGGCGATACCGCGACTTTCTTACAAAACGCGCGGTACACCTGATGAAAACCGCCATCACGGCGCGATTTTCAGTTTTAAGGTGTTTCATCGCGCGGGGCAGGCCTGCGAGCGCTGCGGTGAAACTATCGTCAAAACGACGCTATCTTCCCGCCCGTTTTACTGGTGCCCCGGCTGCCAGAAATAAAAAAACCGGGATGCAAATCCCGGCTTTTTACTGGCTTGTTTCTGGCACTGATTAAAAATCAGGCCAGCTTCGCAGTTACTTCTTCAGACTGGAGGTAAAATCGCGTTTGTCGTAGCCGGTGTACAGCTGACGCGGACGGGCAATTTTCACACCGTCGTCGTGCATTTCTTTCCAGTGTGCAATCCAGCCAACGGTACGTGCCATCGCGAAGATAACGGTAAACATTGAAGAAGGAATGCCCATTGCTTTCAGAATGATGCCTGAATAGAAGTCAACGTTTGGATAGAGTTTGCGTTCAATAAAGTACGGATCGTTCAGCGCAATGTGCTCCAGCTCCATGGCGACTTCCAGCAGGTCATCTTTCATACCCAGCTCTTTCAGTACTTCATGGCAGGTTTCACGCATCACGGTGGCACGCGGATCGTAGTTTTTGTACACGCGATGGCCGAAGCCCATCAGACGGAACGAATCGTTCTTATCTTTGGCGCGACGCAGGAACTCAGGAATGTGTTCTACAGTGCTAATCTCTTCGAGCATACGCAGGCAGGCTTCGTTCGCGCCGCCGTGAGCCGGTCCCCACAGCGAGGCGATGCCCGCAGCGATACAGGCAAACGGGTTCGCACCGGAAGAACCGGCGGTACGCACGGTAGAAGTGGAGGCGTTCTGCTCATGATCGGCGTGCAGGATCAGAATACGATCCATTGCTCTTTCCAGTACCGGGTTAACCACATAATCCTCACACGGCGTGGAGAACATCATGTGCAGGAAGTTACCGGCATAGGAAAGGTCGTTGCGCGGATAAGCAAACGGCTGACCGATTGAATATTTGTAACACATTGCCGCCATGGTAGGCATTTTAGACAGCAGGCGGAAAGCGGCGATCTCACGATGACGCTCGATATTCACGTCCATGGCATCATGATAGAAGGCAGCCAGCGCGCCGGTTACGCCGCACATGACGGCCATCGGATGCGAGTCGCGACGGAAACCGCGGAACAGATGATGGATCTGCTCATGCAGCATCGTGTGACGGGTCACTGTCGTTCTGAATTCGTCAAACTGGGCTTTCGTTGGGGCTTCGCCGTTTAACAGGATGTAACACACTTCCAGGTAGTTGGAATGCAGAGCCAGCTGATCGATGGGGAAACCACGATGCAGCAAAATGCCTTCATCACCGTCGATGTAGGTAATTTTTGATTCGCAGGACGCGGTAGAGGTAAAGCCTGGATCAAAGGTGAAATACCCTTTAGAGCCTAAAGCCCGGACATCAATCTCTTCCTGACCTAATGTGCCTTTAAGCACATTAAGTTCAATAGGAGCTTCGCCTTCGAGGGTTAGCGTCGCTTTTTTATCAGCCATTTATAGTCTCCTTAGCGCCTTATATAGGGATCTTTAACACCGGGAAGTCACGCAGTCCCAGCTCATTGCCAGGCGCAGAAGGTAATCATCTCTGTGGCATCTTTAAGGCGTGCAGGGTACAGAGTGACGGGCGCTCGTGGGCTGGGTTAGGCACATTCCTGAGAGTGTAGCATAGTAGTTAAGAGATCCGGTCTAAACATGCTTACGTTATAACCAATACCGTTGCTTTATAAAGAATACGACTCAATGTTACATAACTTGTGCTTAGGGGAAAGTGTATCCCCATAACTTTTGTGCATCATAGAACTTTTATTGCACAGTTTGTAACAGAGGTGTTGAAGTTATGTCAAATCAGATAATTAAATTTGTATCAAATATGAAAACCGTGAATGCGATCACTGTTCTATCGAAATGTCCCCAAAGTGTTTGTAGGGGAATTGTAATGAGAATGTGATCCGCCTATACTGCCGCCAGGTCTCCGGGAATACCCTGTTGTAGGAGCCACCCAGCGTTTCATACGCGTCGTTTTGACACTGGATGTTGTTTTAGGTGCCTGGCGCAATGTTTGACTTGTTAACGCTGTCTGACCCGCCCTCAGGACCGGAGGAAGCAAAAATAAGAAAAGCTGTGTGGGCAAAACCGTGAAAAAACAAAGACCTGTCAACTTGGATCTCACTACGATCCGGTTTCCCGTTACTGCAATAGCATCCATTCTCCACCGCGTTTCCGGTGTGATCACCTTCGTGGCGATCGGGATTCTGCTCTGGTTACTGGGTCTGTCACTCTCTTCACCCGAAGGCTTCCAGCAGGCATCCGCCGTGATGGACAGTTTTATCGCTAAATTCATTATGTGGGGCATTCTGACCGCGCTGGCTTATCACATTGCCGGTGGCATTCGCCATTTAATGATGGATTTTGGCTATCTGGGTGAAACATTAGAAACGGGCAAACTTTCTGCACAAATTGCGTTCGGTATTACTGTCGTGCTCTCAATCCTGGCTGGAGTCCTTGTATGGTAAGCAATGCTTCTGCACTGGGTCGTAATGGCATCCATGACTGGCTGTTACTCCGTGCCGCCGCCATGGTGATGACCCTCTATGTGATTTATATCCTCGGTTTTCTGGTGATGTCTGGGACCCTGACCTATGACATCTGGCGTGGTTTTTTCGCCTCTTCCTTTACTAAAGTTTTCACCCTTCTGACGCTGTTGTCCATTCTGGTGCACGGCTGGATCGGTATGTGGCAGGTACTGACCGACTATATTAAACCACTGGCGCTGCGCATGATGTTGCAGCTGGTGATTGTGGTTGCGCTGTTGGTATATGCAATTTATGGAACTGTAGTGGTGTGGGGTGCGTAATGAGTTTGCCAGTCAGAGAATTTGATGCCGTAGTTATTGGTGCTGGTGGTGCAGGTATGCGCGCCGCACTACAAATTTCCCAATCGGGCCAGAGCTGTGCCCTGTTGTCTAAAGTTTTCCCAACCCGTTCCCACACCGTGTCTGCTCAGGGCGGTATTACCGTAGCGCTGGGTAACAGCCACGAAGATAACTGGGAATGGCACATGTACGATACCGTTAAGGGCTCCGACTATATCGGTGACCAGGACGCGATTGAATATATGTGCAACGTCGGTCCGGAAGCGATTCTGGAACTGGAGCATATGGGCCTGCCGTTCTCCCGTCTGGATGATGGCCGAATCTACCAGCGTCCGTTCGGCGGCCAGTCGAAGAACTTCGGTGGTGAACAGGCTGCCCGTACCGCAGCAGCCGCTGACCGCACCGGCCATGCGCTTCTCCATACGCTGTATCAGCAGAACCTGAAAAACCACACCACTATCTTTTCCGAATGGTACGCGCTGGACCTGGTGAAAAACGCCGACGGTGCCATCGTGGGATGTACCGCACTCAATATTGAAGATGGTGAAGTGGTTTACTTCAAGGCCCGTGCGACCGTGCTGGCAACCGGCGGTGCCGGACGTATCTACCAGTCAACCACCAATGCGCATATCAACACCGGTGACGGCGTGGGTATGGCGCTACGTGCTGGTGTACCGGTACAGGATATGGAAATGTGGCAGTTCCACCCGACGGGTATTGCCGGTGCCGGTGTACTGGTAACGGAAGGCTGTCGCGGTGAGGGTGGTTACCTGCTCAACAAACACGGTGAGCGTTTTATGGAACGCTACGCGCCGAATGCAAAAGATCTGGCCGGACGCGATGTTGTTGCGCGTTCGATCATGATCGAGATTCGTGAAGGCCGCGGCTGCGATGGTCCGTGGGGTCCGCACGCCAAGCTGAAACTCGATCACTTGGGTAAAGATGTTTTAGAAGCGCGTCTGCCGGGCATCCTCGAACTGTCCCGTACCTTTGCTCACGTCGATCCGGTCAAAGAGCCGATCCCGGTTATCCCGACCTGCCACTATATGATGGGTGGTATCCCAACCCGCGTAAGCGGCCAGGCGCTGACGGTGAATGAACAGGGTGAAGATGTGCTGATCCCTGGCCTGTTTGCCGTGGGCGAAATCGCCTGCGTATCAGTACACGGTGCTAACCGTCTGGGCGGCAACTCGCTGCTTGACCTGGTGGTCTTTGGCCGTGCTGCGGGTGTGCACCTGCAGGAATCTATCGCCGAGCAGGGCGAGCTGCGTGATGCGACGGAAGAAGAGATTGAAGCCTCTCTGGCCCGCCTTAACCGCTGGAACAACAACGTTTCAGGCGAAGATCCTGCTGAGCTGCGTAAAGCCCTGCAGGCCTGCATGCAGAATAACTTCTCGGTATTCCGTGAAGGTGACGCCATGGCGAAAGGCCTGGCCGAGCTTAAAGTTCTGCGTGAGCGCCTGAAAAATGCCCGTCTTGACGATCGTTCCAGTGACTTTAACACCCAGCGCGTTGAGTGCCTGGAGCTGGATAACCTGATGGAAACGGCTTATGCCACCGCGGTGTCGGCTAACTACCGCACCGAAAGCCGTGGAGCGCACAGCCGCTTCGACTATCCTGAGCGTGATGATGCGAACTGGTTATGTCACAGCCTGTATCTGCCGCAAAGTGAAAGCATGACGCGCCGTGAGGTGAACATGCAGCCGAAACTGCGTGCGGCCTTCCCGCCGAAAGCGCGTACTTACTAGTTTGCGGAGAAACACATGAGACTCGAATTTTCCATCTATCGTTATAACCCGGATGTCGATGATGCTCCGCGGATGCAGGATTACACGCTGGAGTCTGAAGAAGGCCGCGACATGATGCTGCTGGATGCGCTGATGCGTCTGAAAGAGAAAGATCCGACATTAGCCTTCCGCCGTTCGTGCCGTGAAGGGGTATGTGGTTCTGACGGTATCAACATGAACGGTAAAAACGGTCTGGCCTGCATCACACCGGTTTCCGCATTGGGCAACGGCAAGAAGAAAATTGTTATCCGCCCGCTGCCGGGATTACCGGTTATTCGTGATTTGGTGGTAGACATGGGGCAATTCTATGCTCAGTATGAGAAAATTAAGCCTTACCTGTTGAATAATGGGAAAAAACCACCGGCCAGGGAGCATTTGCAGCAGCCTGAGCAGCGTGAAAAACTGGATGGCCTGTATGAGTGTATTCTTTGTGCATGCTGTTCCACCTCGTGCCCGTCATTCTGGTGGAACCCGGACAAGTTTATTGGCCCGGCAGGTTTACTGGCTGCGTACCGTTTCCTGATTGACAGCCGCGATACAGAAACCGATGCGCGTCTGGATAATCTGAATGATGCTTTCAGTGTATTCCGCTGTCACAGCATCATGAACTGTGTCAGTGTCTGCCCGAAAGGGCTAAACCCGACCAAAGCCATCGGCCATATCAAGTCGATGCTGCTGCAGCGTGGTGCATAATAGTGTTGTTTCCGGGAACCTCTGGTTCCCGGAGTTTTAACAGGACATCTTTGTAAGATGTTTCCAATAGAGTGCAGTTGTTGGAAACGTCTTGCAAAGGTTCCCTTACGGGCCGGTCGCTCGTATCGAAGAACCGTATTTCGGTAAGCCGTTTACGCGGCGCGGAACTTGCAAAGGTTCCATTAAACAACCACGGCGAAAAAAAGCAAAAAATGCTTAAGGGATCACAATGCAGAACAGCGCGATGAAACCCTGGCTGGACTCCTCCTGGCTGGCCGGCGCGAACCAGTCCTACATAGAGCAACTCTATGAGGACTTTTTAACCGATCCTGACTCTGTCGATGATGCATGGAAGTCTCTTTTCCAGCAGCTTCCCGGTACTGGGGTTAAACCTGAGCAATTTCATTCCTCCACTCGCGAGTACTTCCGCCGTCTGGCGAAAGACGCATCGCGTTACACCGCCTCCGTTAGCGATCCTGAAACCAACGCCAAACAGGTCAAGGTTCTCCAGCTGATTAACACTTTCCGCTTCCGCGGACATCAGCATGCCAACCTCGATCCGTTAGGGCTATGGAAGCTGGAGACGGTTCCGGATCTTGATCCTGCGTATCATGGATTAAGTGAGGCCGATTTCCAGGAAAGCTTCAACGTCGGTTCTTTTGCCATCGGCAAAGACACCATGAAGCTTGCCGACCTGTATGCAGCACTGAAGCAAACCTACTGCGGTTCAATCGGTGCTGAGTATATGCATATCACCAATACCGATGAGAAGCGCTGGATTCAGCAGCGTCTTGAGTCGGTGATGGGGCGCGCTTCGTTCTCACCAGAAGAGAAGAAAGGCTTCCTCAAGCAGCTGACCGCAGCAGAAGGTCTGGAGCGCTATCTGGGGGCGAAATTCCCCGGTGCTAAACGCTTCTCACTGGAAGGCGGTGACGCACTGGTGCCAATGCTCAATGAGATGATCCGTCATGCCGGTAAGAGCGGCACGCGTGAAGTGGTGCTGGGTATGGCGCACCGCGGACGTCTTAACGTGCTGATCAACGTGCTGGGCAAAAGGCCGCAGGAACTGTTCGACGAGTTCTCCGGCAAGCACAAAGAACATCTGGGCACCGGTGATGTTAAGTATCATATGGGCTTCTCCTCTGATGTTGAAACAGAGGGTGGCAGCGTGCACCTGGCGCTGGCCTTTAACCCATCGCATCTCGAAATCGTCAGCCCGGTAGTTATGGGCTCGGTTCGCGCGCGGCTCGATCGTCTCGATGAGCCAAGCAGCAATAAAGTATTGCCGATTACTATTCACGGTGATGCAGCCGTCACCGGGCAGGGCGTGGTGCAGGAAACCCTGAACATGTCGCAGGCTCGTGGTTACGAAGTGGGCGGTACCGTACGTATCGTGATCAACAATCAGATTGGTTTCACCACCTCAAACCCGAAAGATGCCCGTTCGACTCAGTACTGTACCGATATTGGTAAAATGGTGCTGGCGCCGATTTTCCACGTAAACGCGGACGATCCGGAAGCCGTTGCCTTTGTCACTCGTCTGGCGTTGGATTTCCGTAACACCTTCAAACGCGACGTCTTTATCGATCTGGTTTGCTATCGCCGTCACGGCCATAACGAAGCTGATGAGCCAAGCGCGACTCAGCCGGTGATGTACCAGAAAATCAAGAAACACCCCACGCCGCGTAAACTCTATGCTGACAAGCTGGAAGCCGAGAAGGTCGCCAGCCTGGAAGATGCCACGGAAATGGTCAATCTGTACCGTGATGCTCTTGATGCCGGTGAATGCGTGGTGCCTGAATGGCGTCCGATGAGCCTGCACTCCTTCACGTGGTCTCCTTATCTCAACCACGAGTGGGACGAGAAATATCCGGAAACTACCGAACTGAAGCGCCTGCAGGAACTGGCCAAGCGCATCAGTACGGTGCCGGAAGCGGTGGAAATGCAGTCGCGCGTGGCGAAAATTTATAACGATCGCGCTGAAATGGCAGCGGGTAATAAATTGTTCGACTGGGGCGCAGCGGAAAACCTCGCCTATGCAACACTGGTTGATGAAGGTATCCCGTGCCGTCTGTCCGGTGAGGATATGGGCCGCGGTACCTTCTTCCACCGCCATGCGGTGATTCACAACCAGGCCAACGGTTCTACCTATACCCCGCTGCAGCACGTGCACAATGGGCAAGGTACCTTCAAAGTCTGGGACTCCGTGCTGTCTGAAGAAGCGGTACTGGCCTTTGAATACGGGTACGCCACGGCTGAGCCACGTACGCTGACCATCTGGGAAGCACAGTTCGGCGACTTCGCTAATGGTGCTCAGGTGGTAATCGATCAGTTCATCAGCTCCGGCGAGCAGAAGTGGGGCCGTATGTGTGGCCTGGTGATGCTGCTGCCGCACGGCTATGAAGGTCAGGGACCGGAGCACTCCTCCGCGCGTCTGGAGCGTTATCTGCAACTTTGCGCCGAGCAGAATATGCAGGTTTGCGTGCCGTCTACACCGGCTCAGGTTTATCACATGCTGCGTCGCCAGGCACTGCGCGGTATGCGCCGTCCGCTGGTGGTGATGTCACCGAAGTCATTGCTGCGTCATCCGCTGGCGGTATCCTCTCTGGAAGAACTGGCTAACGGCGGCTTCCAGCCGGCTATTGGTGAAGTCGATGAACTCGATCCGCAGGGCGTGAAGCGCGTTGTGCTGTGTTCCGGTAAGGTTTATTACGACCTGCTGGAAAAACGCCGCAAAAACGAGCAAACCAACGTGGCTATAGTACGTATCGAGCAGCTGTATCCGTTCCCGCACAAAGCGGTACAGGATATTCTGCAGCAGTACGCCCACGTCCATGATTTTGTCTGGTGTCAGGAAGAGCCTCTGAATCAGGGGGCATGGTACTGCAGTCAGCATCATTTCCGCGAAGTCGTGCCGTTTGGGGCTTCATTACGTTATGCCGGTCGTCCCGCATCTGCATCGCCGGCAGTTGGCTATATGTCCGTTCACCAGAAGCAGCAGCAAGATCTGGTTGATGACGCGCTGAACGTTGAATAAATTAAGGAAAAATAATGAGTAGTGTAGAGATTCTTGTTCCCGATCTGCCAGAATCCGTTGCTGATGCGACTGTTGCAACCTGGCATAAAAAACCTGGTGACAGCGTTCAGCGCGATGAAGTGCTGGTCGAGATCGAAACTGACAAAGTGATCCTGGAAGTTCCTGCTTCAGCAGACGGCGTACTGGAAGCGATCGTTGAAGATGAAGGCGCAACCGTAACGTCTCGTCAGGTGCTGGGTCGCCTGAAAGAGGGCAATAGCGCGGGCAAAGAAACGTCAGCGAAAGCCGACAGCAAAGAGTCAACTCCGGCACAGCGTCAGAGCGCTTCTCTGGAAGAAGAGAGTAACGATGCTCTGAGCCCGGCGATTCGTCGCCTGATCGCTGAGCACAATCTGGATGCCGCAGCAATCAAGGGTAGCGGAGTCGGTGGTCGTCTGACTCGTGAAGATGTTGAGAAGCATCTGGCTAAGGCTTCGGCTCCGAAAGCCGCTGAAGCTGCTCCGGCCAGTTCGCTGGGCAACCGCAGTGAAAAACGCGTGCCGATGACTCGTCTTCGCAAGCGTGTTGCTGAACGTTTGCTGCAGGCGAAAAACAGTACCGCTATGCTGACCACCTTCAACGAAGTGAACATGCAGCCCATCATGTCACTGCGTAAGCAGTACGGTGAAGCCTTCGAAAAACGCCACGGTGTGCGTCTGGGCTTTATGTCCTTCTACATCAAAGCCGTAGTAGAAGCGCTGAAACGTTACCCGGAAGTGAACGCCTCAATCGACGGTGAAGACGTGGTTTACCACAACTACTTCGACGTCAGCATTGCGGTATCCACGCCGCGCGGTCTGGTGACTCCGGTGCTGAAAGATGTTGATGCCCTGAGCATGGCAGACATCGAGAAGAAAATTAAAGAGCTGGCCATTAAAGGCCGTGACGGCAAGCTGACCGTAGATGAACTGACCGGTGGTAACTTCACTATTACCAACGGCGGCGTCTTTGGTTCACTGATGTCCACGCCAATCATCAACCCACCACAGAGCGCGATTCTTGGCATGCATGCCATTAAAGATCGCCCTATGGCGGTCAATGGCCAGGTTGTGATTCAGCCAATGATGTATCTGGCGCTCTCTTACGATCACCGTCTGATCGACGGCCGCGAATCCGTCGGCTATCTGGTGGCGATCAAAGAGCTGCTGGAAGATCCGGCCCGTCTGTTACTGGACGTTTAAAACCCCTGGCGTGCGGCCTCGTGCCGCACCCATCCTATGTGTAGCCGTTGTTGACGGCTAAGTCTTTTCAGACCTGAATGGATAGAACATCATGAACTTACACGAATATCAGGCAAAACAGTTGTTTGCACGGTATGGCTTACCGGCACCAACCGGTTATGCCTGCACCACGCCACGTGAAGCAGAAGAAGCCGCCTCTAAAATTGGCGCCGGTCCGTGGGTAGTGAAATGTCAGGTTCATGCCGGTGGCCGCGGTAAAGCGGGCGGTGTGAAAGTAGTGAACAGCAAGGAAGACATTCGTGCTTTCGCTGAAAACTGGTTGGGTAAGAACCTGGTCACTTACCAGACGGATGCTAACGGCCAGCCGGTAAACCAGATTCTGGTTGAAGCGGCGACCGACATCGACCAGGAACTTTACCTGGGTGCAGTGGTTGACCGTGCAACGCGTCGCGTTGTGTTTATGGCCTCTACCGAAGGCGGCGTGGAAATTGAAAAAGTAGCGGAAGAAACCCCGCATCTGATCCACAAAATGGCGCTCGATCCGCTGACCGGCCCGCAGCCGTTCCAGGGCCGCGAACTGGCCTTTAAACTTGGCCTGACCGGTAAGCAGATTGGTCAGTTCACCAAAATCTTCATGGGCCTGGCAACGCTGTTCCTGGAGCGCGATCTGGCGCTGGTTGAGATTAACCCGCTGGTGATTACCAAGCAGGGCGATCTGGTGTGCCTGGACGGTAAACTGACTGCTGATGGCAACGCGATGTTCCGTCAGCCTGAGCTGCGCGAAATGCGTGACCCAAGCCAGGAAGATTCCCGTGAAGCACACGCAGCACAGTGGGAACTGAACTACGTTGCGCTGGAAGGCAACATCGGCTGTATGGTTAACGGCGCAGGTCTGGCGATGGGTACCATGGACATCGTTAAACTGAGCGGTGGCCAGCCAGCTAACTTCCTTGACGTTGGCGGCGGCGCAACTAAAGAGCGCGTGACCGAAGCGTTCAAAATCATTCTGTCTGATGACGCGGTGAAAGCGGTATTCGTGAACATCTTCGGCGGCATTGTTCGCTGTGACCTGATTGCTGACGGTATCATCGGTGCCGTGGCAGAAGTCGGTGTTAACGTACCGGTGGTTGTGCGTCTGGAAGGTAACAATGCTGAACTGGGTGCCAAAAAACTGGCAGACAGCGGCCTGAATATTATTGCAGCAACCAGCCTGAGTGACGCGGCGCAGCGCGTTGTTGCCGCAGCGGAGGGTAAATAATGTCAATTCTGATCGATAAAAACACCAAAGTGATCTGCCAGGGCTTCACCGGTGGTCAGGGTACCTTCCACTCCGAGCAGGCGCTGGCCTATGGTACGCAGCTGGTTGGCGGCGTAACGCCAGGTAAAGGCGGTACCGAGCATCTGGGTCTGCCGGTATTTAACACCGTGCGTGAAGCTGTAGAAGCAACCGGTGCAACCGCATCTGTTATCTACGTTCCGGCTCCGTTCTGCAAAGACGGCATCCTGGAAGCCATCGATGCCGGTATCAAACTGATCATCACCATCACCGAAGGTATCCCGACGCTGGATATGCTGACCGTTAAGGTGAAACTGGACGAAGCCGGTGTGCGCATGATCGGCCCTAACTGTCCGGGTGTTATCACTCCGGGCGAATGTAAGATCGGCATCATGCCGGGTCACATTCACCAGCCAGGCCGCATCGGTATCGTTTCCCGTTCCGGTACGCTGACGTATGAAGCGGTTAAGCAGACCACTGATATTGGCTACGGCCAGTCTACCTGTGTCGGTATCGGCGGTGACCCAATTCCAGGTTCAAACTTCATCGATATTCTGAAACTGTTCCAGGACGATCCGCAGACCGAAGCGATTGTGATGATCGGCGAAATCGGTGGCAGCGCTGAAGAAGAAGCCGCGGCGTTCATCAAAGAACACGTTACTAAACCGGTTGTCGGCTATATTGCTGGTGTTACCGCGCCGAAGGGCAAGCGTATGGGCCATGCCGGTGCGATCATTGCTGGTGGTAAAGGTACGGCTGACGAGAAATTTGCAGCTCTGGAAGCGGCCGGTGTTAAAACCGTACGTAGCCTGGCTGACATCGGCGATGCGGTTAAAGCCGTTCTGCCACAGAAATAACGTTAAAAATACTCGACATATTGGCCACCTTTGGGTGGCCTTTTTTTTGATCCTCTGCCAGGCTTTAAGCAGTTCATCAAAAGTGGCTTATTTATTATTTAATATAATATTTCTCGTCATGTCTTAAAATACCCATTATATTACCTTAATCTTTAACTATTAAGTAAATATAAGGTACAAATAATTAACAACCATGCCTTCGCTACCATTTACCAATAGTCTTAATGTTATTTTAGATCAAAAAAACGCGAGTTATTTACCAAGTTTTTAACTGGAAGAATTTGTCAATTTTGGTATAAATTGCGCTATATCAAACGGATGTCCTGGTCTGCCAGATGCTGAAATTTGATCTGGTTATAAAAAACAATAATGCAGTGATAAACCCCTTTAAACATAAGTCTATTGGGGCGTATTATAGCTGGTGCAAGTCTTACCGAGCTTTTTAACCTGTCTTTAACTTTTAGATCACCCTGGCGGGAGGCGCGCTGTTACGCGTCTAAAACCAATACCAGGAATAATTATTTTTTTCGGGTCAGCGAAATATACCTGAGTAATTTACTCAATTATTTTTTTGCCACGATCCATTAGCGGAGCAAGGAGTCAAAATGTTGGATATTGTCGAACTGTCGCGGTTACAGTTTGCCTTGACTGCCATGTATCACTTCCTGTTTGTACCATTAACGCTGGGTATGGCGTTTCTGCTGGCAATAATGGAAACGGTATATGTGCTTTCAGGCAAGCAAATCTATAAGGATATGACCAAGTTCTGGGGCAAGTTATTTGGAATTAACTTTGCTCTTGGCGTCGCAACAGGACTCACCATGGAGTTCCAGTTCGGTACCAACTGGTCCTATTACTCTCACTACGTAGGCGATATCTTCGGTGCGCCGCTGGCCATCGAAGGCCTGATGGCGTTCTTCCTCGAATCTACCTTTGTTGGCCTGTTCTTCTTCGGTTGGGATCGTCTGGGCAAAGTACAGCATATGGCTGTTACCTGGCTGGTTGCGCTGGGATCGAACTTTTCTGCACTGTGGATTTTGGTCGCCAACGGCTGGATGCAGAATCCGATTGCTTCCGAATTTAACTTCGAAACCATGCGTATGGAAATGGTCAGCTTTTCTGAGCTGGTACTGAACCCGGTCGCTCAGGTTAAATTCGTTCACACCGTCGCGGCGGGTTACACCTGCGGCGCGATGTTTATCCTCGGTATCAGTTCTTACTACTTGCTTCGCGGTCGCGATCTGGCATTTGCTAAACGCTCATTCGCTATTGCTGCCAGCTTCGGTATGGCCGCTATTCTGTCGGTTATCGTGCTGGGTGATGAATCCGGTTATGAAATTGGTGACGTACAGAAAACCAAACTGGCGGCGATTGAGGCCGAGTGGGAAACCCAGCCGGCTCCTGCTGCGTTTACCCTGTTTGGTATTCCCGATCAGGATACGCAAGAAAATAAATATGCGGTGCAGATCCCCTGGGCGCTGGGCCTGATTGCTACCCGTTCGGTGGATAAACCGGTAACCGGTCTGAAAGAACTGCTTGGCCAGCATGAAGTGCGTATCCGTAACGGGATGAAAGCCTATGAGCTGCTGCAGGAACTGCGCAGCGGTAACCAGGACCCGGCAGTGCGTACAGCCTTCAACGCCGCTAAACAGGATCTTGGTTATGGCCTGCTGCTGAAACGCTATACGCCGAACGTGACTGATGCCAGCGAAGAACAAATCGAGATGGCAACTAAGGATTCGATTCCACGTGTAGCACCGCTCTACTTCTCCTTCCGTATCATGATTGGCTGTGGCGTGTTGATGCTGCTGATTATTGGTCTGTCGTTCTGGTCAGTGATTCGCAACCGCATTGGTAACTGTAAAACGTTGCTCAAATGTGCTCTGTACGGTATTCCACTGCCGTGGATTGCTATCGAATCCGGCTGGTTTGTTGCCGAGTACGGTCGTCAACCGTGGGCCATTGGCGAGGTGCTGCCAACGGCCGTGGCAAACTCATCGCTGACAGCCGGTGACCTGTTGTTCTCGATGGGTCTGATTTGCGGGCTGTATACCCTGTTCCTGGTCGCGGAAATGTATCTGATGTTTAAATTCGCCCGCCTTGGACCGAGTAGCCTGAAAACCGGACGCTATCACTACGAGCTGTCCAGTACTCATTCGCAGCCGGCGCGCTAAGACAGGAGTTCTCACATGTTTTCTTACGAGATATTGCGTTTTGTATGGTGGGTGCTGATCGGCGTACTGCTGATTGGGTTTGCCGTCACCGAAGGCTTTGATATGGGCGTGGGCATGCTGTCGCGTATTCTGGGTAAAACCGATACCGAGCGCCGCGTGATGATCAACAGTATTGCACCACACTGGGACGGCAACCAGGTCTGGCTGATTACCGCTGGTGGTGCATTGTTTGCTGCCTGGCCAACGGTCTATGCCGCAGCGTTCTCCGGTTTTTACGTGGCGATGATCCTGGTACTGGCGTCCTTATTCTTCCGTCCGGTCGGTTTTGATTACCGTTCGAAGATTGAAGACATGCGCTGGCGCGGAATGTGGGACTGGGGCATTTTCATCGGTAGCTTTGTTCCGCCGCTGGTGATTGGGGTAGCATTCGGCAATCTGCTGCAGGGTGTACCGTTCCATATTGATAGCGATCTGCGCCTGTTCTACACCGGCAACTTCTTCCAGCTGCTGAATCCGTTTGGCCTGGTGGCAGGTATTGTCAGCCTGACGATGTTCCTGACCCAGGGGGCAACCTATCTGCAAATGCGTACCGTGGGTGAACTGCATCTGCGTTCCCGCGTTACCGCGCAGATTTCTGCACTGGTGATGATGGTGTGCTTCCTGCTGGCAGGTGTGTGGGTTGTTTACGGCATCGATGGCTATGTAGTGACCTCCGCTATCGACCATAACGGCGTTTCCAATCCGTTACTGAAAGAAGTCAGCCATGAAGCGGGTGCCTGGATGCGGAACTTCAACAGCGCTCCGATACTGTGGGTTATTCCTGCGCTGGGCGTGGTGCTGCCACTGTTGACGATTCTCTGCTCGCGTCTGGAAAAAGGTGCCTGGGCATTCGTCTTCTCTTCTCTGACGATGGCCTGCGTTATTCTGACGGCTGGCGTGGCAATGTTCCCGTTCATTATGCCTTCAGTGACCGTGCCAAACGTTAGCCTGACCATGTGGGATGCAACGTCAACTCTTCTGACGCTGAGGGTGATGACCGTAGTGGCCATTATCTTTGTGCCAACCGTCCTGTGTTACACCATCTGGTGTTACTACAAAATGTTCGGTCGTGTGACTAAAGAGCAGATTGAAAGTAACAGCCATTCTCTCTACTAAGAAGGAGCGACACTATGTGGTATTTTGCCTGGATACTTGGCACTCTGCTGGCCTGCGCTTTCGGTGTGATCACTGCGCTGGCTCTTGAGCAGGCGGAAGCAACAGCGAAAGATAAACATTAATGGGGCAGGGCATCGCTCATCTTTATCGGCTGATGGATAAGGGCCCGCTTCGGGTCCTTTCGCTGATAGCAGCACTGCTGCTGGCGGGCTGTATGTTTTGGGACCCGTCGCGCTTTGCTGCTAATAGTAGCCAGCTTGCCATCTGGCAGGGACTGGTGCTGATGTGGGCAGTGTGCAGTGGGGTTATTCACGGTGTAGGCTTCCGCCCACGCCGCCTCCGCTGGCAGGGATTCTTCTCCCCGCTCCCCGCTCTGGTGGTACTTATCATCGGGCTGGCATTTTTCTTTTTTTAAACGCCTCTGGGGTCAGCGGTGACTGGCCCTTTCACTCTCTTCATTCTTCTGTACGATTCAGTGCTAAGAAATCTTTTTTTAGCTTCATTTGTGTCAATCTTTGTCTGATAAATGTGCTGAAATCAGCTAAGTTGTTACCGGCTGATAATTATTTTCGTTCCCCTCTGGCAACCCATTCCAAAGGCGTAATCTCTTGCGTATAGTAGCAACGTTTTCATGTACCAACGTTTAAGCATTACCGGGATGTAGAGTGAGTACAACGCTGTTTCAATGGCCGGTTCGCGTCTATTACGAAGATACTGATGCCGGTGGTGTGGTTTACCATGCCAGCTATGTCGCTTTTTATGAACGAGCACGGACTGAAATGCTGCGTCAGCGCCATTTCAATCAGCAGGCGCTTCTGGAACAACAGATCGCTTTTGTCGTGCGTCGTATCACGGTCGATTACCTTGCAGCTGCCCGCCTCGACGATATGCTCGACGTGCAGAGCGAGGTCATTGCCATGAGCAGAACGACCATGACATTTGCCCAGCGTATCCTTAATGCAGATGGCCGTGTGCTCAATGAAGCAGAAGTCCTTATCGCCTGCATCAACCCACATCTAATGAAGCCTATAGCGCTTCCCAAGTCTATTGTCGCGGAGTTCAAGCAGTGACTGACATGAACATTCTTGATTTGTTCCTGAAGGCGAGCCTTCTGGTCAAACTTATCATGTTGATTTTGATCGGGTTTTCAATCGCTTCCTGGGCGGTCATTATTCAGCGTACCCGTATCCTCAATGCTGCGACACGCGATGCGGATGCGTTTGAAGACAAATTCTGGTCGGGTATCGAACTGTCTCGCCTTTATCAGGAAAGTCAGGCACGCCGCGATGAGTTGGGCGGTTCTGAGCAGATTTTCTACGCGGGCTTTAAGGAATTTGCCCGTTTGCATCGCGCCAATAACCATGCGCCGGAAGCGGTCGTGGAAGGGGCGACGCGTGCCATGCGCATCTCGATGAATCGTGAGCTTGAAGCGCTGGAAAACCACATTCCCTTCCTTGGCACCGTGGGTTCAATCAGTCCGTATATCGGCCTGTTTGGTACGGTATGGGGGATCATGCATGCCTTTATCGCGCTGGGTGCGGTGAAACAGGCGACTCTGCAAATGGTTGCTCCGGGTATCGCTGAAGCACTGATTGCCACGGCGATCGGTTTGTTCGCGGCTATCCCTGCCGTTATGGCCTATAACCGCCTGAACCAGCGAGTGAATAAGCTGGAACAGAACTACGACAACTTTATGGAAGAGTTCACGGCTATCCTGCATCGTCAGGCTTTCTCCAGCGACGTAAGCAAGTAAGTCGGAGGTTTTATGGCCAGAAAGCGTGGTCGCGGTCGCCGCGACCTGAAGTCCGAAATCAATATTGTTCCATTGCTGGACGTGCTGTTGGTGCTGTTGCTGATTTTCATGGCTACCGCACCGATTATCACCCAGAGCGTGGAAGTGGATCTGCCGGACGCAACCGATTCAAAAACAGTCTCCAGCGACGATAATCCTCCAGTGATTGTCGAAGTCGCGGGCGTCGGACAGTACAGCCTGGTGGTCGATCACGACCGGATGGAACAGCTGCCGCCGGAACAGGTGGTTGCCGAGGCGCGAAGCCGTATTACGGCGAACCCGAAAACCGTGTTCCTGATTGGTGGTGCTAAAGAAGTGCCTTATGACGAAATTATTAAGGCGCTGAACTTGCTGCATCAGGCAGGTGTTAAGTCTGTCGGACTGATGACGCAGCCGATTTAATTCATCCGAACCGTTTTTGGGAACCGAGAGTGTCGAAGGCAACCGAGCAAGACGATAAGTTAAAACGAGCCATAACCATTTCCGTGGTGCTGCATATCATTTTGATTGCGGTACTCGTATGGAGCTCGTTTGACGAAAATATCGACGCCAGCGGCGGCGGTGGCGGAAGCGATATCGACGCGGTGATGGTCGATCCTGGCGCTGTCGTCGAACAGTACAATCGCCAGCAAAATCAGCAGAGCGACAGCAAGCGCGCCGAGCAGCAGCGTCAGAAGCAGGCGAAACAGCAGGCCGAAGAGCTGCAGCAGAAGCAGGCTGCCGAACAGCAGCGGTTGAAGCAGCTGGAAAAAGAACGCCTCCAGGCGCAGGAAGACGCTAAGCAGCAGGCCGCCGAGCAAAAACAGGCGGAAGCCGCAGCCAAACAGGCGCAGCAGGAACAGAAACAGGCCGAAGCGGCAGCAGCAAAAGCGAAGGCTGAAGCGAAAGCCGAAGCGGACGCGCAGGCTAAGGCGAAAGCAGATGCCCAGGCGAAAGCCAAGGCCGACGCACAGGCTAAGGCCGCAGCGGATGCCAAGAAAAAAGCCGAAGAAGAGATCAAAAAGGCTGCTGCTGACGCGAAGAAAAAAGCGGAAGAGCAGGCTAAGCAGGCCGCTGCTGAAGCGGCTAAAGTGAAAGCTGCCGCGGATGCGAAAGCTGCAGCAGCGGAAGCCAGGGCGCAGGCCGCAGCAGATGCGAAAGAAAAAGCCGCAGCGGAAGCCAAAGAGAAAGCCGCCGCTGAAGCGAAGGAAAAAGCCGATGCGGCCGCGAAAGCCAAAGCTGACGCCGCGGCAAAAGCCAAAGCCGATGCCGCAGCCAAGAAGAAAGCGGCAGCCGAGGCAGCGAAAGATGCCGATGACGTAGGTGACCTGCTTGGGGATCTCTCCTCCGGTAAGAATGCGCCGAAATCAGGTAAGGCTGCCGGCGGTGGCGGTGCTGCAGGGCAGGGCACGCAGAAGAAATCCGGTGCCTCTGGTGCAGCGATAGATAGCTATCTGGGTCAGGTGAAAGCGGCGATTCAGAGCAAGTTTTATGATGCGGATACTTTCGCCGGTAAAAAATGTGAAATACGAATTAAACTTGCTGAAGACGGCACGCTGTTTGGTCCGGCAGCACTGGATGGCGATCCTGCCCTTTGTCAGGCTGCGATAAATGCGGCTAACTCGGCAAGAATTCCGAAACCACCTAGCCCGGAAGTCTGGCAGGCAGTGAAAAACGCCACTTTGGAATTTAAACCGTAAGAATGCGGTAACCAGCGGCATGTTGAACTATGTTAAGCATGCCGTACTCTTAGGTTTGTTGATACAAGGCTAATTATCGTGGGCGTCATGTCCGGATAAGGGAGAAATAATGAAGCAGGCATTTCGTGTAGCGCTGAGTTTTCTACTGCTGTTTGTCGCCGTGGCGCATGCAGAAGTACGTATTGAAATTACTCAGGGTGTGAACACCGCGCGTCCTATCGGCGTGGTACCGTTTAAGTGGGATGGCCCAGGCGCTGCCCCGGAAGACATTGGTGGCATCGTTGCTGCCGACTTGCGTAACAGCGGCAAATTCAACCCGCTTGACCGTTCACGCTTACCGCAGCAGCCAACCTCTGCCGCTGAAGTGCAGCCTGCTGCATGGACTGCGCTGGGCATTGATGCGGTAGTTGTGGGTCAGGTGCAGCCGGGTGCAGACGGCAGCTATCTGGTGTCCTACCAGCTGGTAGATACTTCTGGCAACCCGGGTGCCGTACTGGCGCAGAACCAGTTCAAAGTCACCAGGCAGTGGCTGCGCTATGCGGCGCATACCGCCAGTGACGAGAGCTTCGAGAAGCTGACCGGTATTAAAGGTGCGTTCCGTACCCGCATCGCTTATGTGGTGACCACTAACGGCGGCCAGTTCCCTTATGAGCTGCGCGTATCTGACTACGATGGCTACAACCAGTTTGTTGTTCACCGTTCACCGCAGCCGCTGATGTCACCAGCCTGGTCTCCGGACGGTAGCAAAGTGGCCTATGTGACCTTTGAGAGCGGTAAATCAGCGCTGGTGATCCAGACGCTGGCTAACGGTGCTATCCGTCAGGTTGCTTCGTTCCCACGTCACAACGGCGCGCCGGCATTCTCCCCGGACGGTAGCAAGCTGGCCTTCGCTCTGTCCAAAACCGGCAGCCTGAACCTGTACGTGATGGATATTGGCTCCGGCCAGATCCGCCAGGTAACCGACGGTCGCTATAACAGCACCGAACCGACCTGGTTCCCGGACAGTCAGAGCCTGGCGTATACCTCTGACCAGGCCGGACGTCCGCAAATCTATAAAGTCAGTGCAAGCGGCGGTACACCGCAGCGTATTACCTGGGAAGGTTCACAGAACCAGGATGCGGACGTGAGCGCTGATGGCAAATCAATGGTGATGATCAGCACCAACGGCGGCGCTCAACACGTCGCTCGACAAGATCTGGTAACGGGAGCCGTTCAACAATTAACGGACACGTTCCTGGATGAGACGCCAAGTCTCGCACCTAACGGCACAATGGTAATCTACAGCTCAACTCAGGGTATGGGTTCCGTATTGCAGTTGGTTTCGACGGATGGGCGTTTCAAAGCGCGTCTTCCGGCAACTGATGGACAGGTCAAGTTTCCTGCCTGGTCGCCGTATCTGTAATGCATATAAATATGTATGACAAACAATAATTAGGAATCAAAAATGCAACTGAACAAAGTGCTGAAAGGCTTAATGCTGGCACTGCCAGTAATCGCAGTAGCGGCTTGTAGCTCACACAAGAACAACAACAACGACCAGACCAATGCAGGTCTGGACGGTTCTAACAGCGGCTACAACAACGGCGGCAACATGTCTTCTGACGAGCAGGCGCGTCTGCAGATGCAGCAGCTGCAGCAGAACAACATCGTTTACTTCGGTCTGGACAAGTATGACATCCAGTCTGAATTCGCTCAGATGCTGGATGCGCACGCTAACTTCCTGCGTAGCAACCCGTCTTACAAAGTGACTGTTGAAGGCCACGCGGATGAGCGCGGTACTCCTGAGTACAACATCGCACTGGGCGAGCGTCGTGCTAACGCGGTTAAGATGTACCTGCAGGGTAAAGGCGTTTCTGCTGACCAGATCTCTATCGTTTCTTACGGTAAAGAGAAGCCAGCTGTACTGGGCCACGACGAAGCAGCTTATGCTAAAAACCGTCGTGCCGTACTGGTTTACTAAGAGACTGACATGATTAGTAGCTTCAGAGCTCAACTATTGAGTCTGTCGTTACTGATTGGCATAGCGGCCCCCTGGGCCGCTATTGCCCAGGCAACAATCAGTAGCGTTGGCTCAGGCTCGGTCGAAGACCGCGTCACCACTCTTGAGCGTATTTCTAATGCTCAAGCACAACTCCTCCAGCAGCTTCAGCAGCAGCTTTCCGACACGCAAAACGATATCGATTCTTTGCGCGGCCAGATCCAGGAAAACAGCTATCAGCTGAACCAGGTTGTTGAGCGACAGAAAAGTATCCTTCAGCAGATCGACACTCTGAGCAGCGGCGGTGCCGGTGCGCAGGCCAGCGGTGCGGGAGATGCAGCAGCCGGAGCGGCGGCTGCAACCGGCAGTGCGGCAGGCAATGCAACGGCGGCGGCCCCATCGGCCGCACCAACGCAAAGCGGCGATGCGAATACCGACTACAACGTAGCGGTTGCGCTGGTACTGGAAAAGAAACAGTACGATCAGGCTATCGCAGCCTTTCAGGCCTTTGTGAAAAAGTATCCGGATTCAACTTATCAACCTAACGCCAACTACTGGCTTGGGCAGTTGAATTACAACAAAGGCAAAAAAGACGATGCGGCCTACTATTTCGCCACCGTTGTCAAAAATTACCCTAAGTCGCCAAAAAGCGCAGATGCGCTGTTTAAGGTTGGGGTGATCATGCAGGAAAAGGGCGATAAGGCAAAAGCCAAAGCCGTATACCAGCAGGTCATAAAACTTTATCCAAACAGTGAAGCGGCAAAGCAGGCGCAAAAACGTTCCGCAGCTCTTTAACTGGCGCGACTTGACCAGAATACGCCTGAATTCTGGTCTTAACGCGTGAAAGCTAAGCAGTTGAACGTAATGTGTTGAAATAGTGGTTGCGCTGGAAATTCAAATCAGTAATATATGCCGCCGTTGCCGGGGGATATGTAAATAGCATCCAGCAGCACAAAAGTGGGTCGTTAGCTCAGTTGGTAGAGCAGTTGACTTTTAATCAATTGGTCGCAGGTTCGAATCCTGCACGACCCACCAT